>DATJDF010000109.1:0-9449 GCA_035497555.1 Arachidicoccus sp.
GCACAAATGTTATTGCGTACGCAGATTGGCACCTTCAATTTTGAACCTGCACACCCGCTCTTTTATTCAACCATCAAAAAAAGATTACATATGATCACTAACAGCAAAAAACCAAAATACAGCTACCTGAGAAGATTACTGATCCTTCCACTACTGTTCGGTGTTACTTTCGTGTTTGCCATGCGGGCACACCTGCAGCAGGTTGACCAGCAACAAAAGGAAATCAACCTTCTGTTAGCGGCAAATCAGCCGCAGGCCAAAACAGTCAAATCAGTCACCCCATCCAATAAGCAAATCACCTTCACTTTAACCAGTGACAGCACGCCTAAAAATAATCAGGTGAAATTTACAATTGCAAAAAAGGATACGCTGCAATTAAGAAGAAGCCAGCCTCAGCCTCTTTATGTGGTAGATGGAGAAATAACGGATATGGTAGATGTTCATGATATAAATACCGATCAGATTCAAAGTATTGATGTGCTTAAAGATAAATCAGCTACCCAAAAATACGGGAGCGAAGGACGCAATGGTGTGGTTGAAATCCATATGAAAAAAGGGGCCGCAGACCAAAACAACGCAGCAAATGAAAGCAAAACCTCAGCATTAGATGGTCCAATCCATTTCAGTACAAAGGATGATAAAAGCCTGATTGCATTTGCTGCCAAAATGGATGACCCTGGCACCGATCCTCCGGTAGTAGTCGTTGACGGCAAAAAAGTAAATTCCACGGAATTAAAAAAAGTAGATCCCAATAGCATTGCTACCGTGAATGTTTATAAAAATAAAAATGCAACTTCAATATATGGGGAAAAAGCGAAAAATGGAGTTGTTTTCATTGTAACGAAAGGTAATCATAAACCTACAAATACTTTTACACTCAATTCAGATCAGGAAGTGCAAAAAGAAGCCAGTTATCCCGGGGGCACTCCCAGCTGGAAAGCGTTTCTGGAGCAAAACCTAAAATCTGATGTACCCGTCAAGCACGGGGCACCTGTAGGGCAGTATTCAATAACAGTCTCCTTTCTTGTTAATAAATTAGGCGATGTTTCCGAAATTAAAACAATTAACAAACCCGAAAAGGATTACGGCTGTGCTGCAGAAGCGGAACGAATTATCCGCACAAGTGGCAAATGGAATCCTGCGACAATAGATGGCAAGGCCGTTGTATACCGGGAAAAACAAAAAATTATTTTCCAGGTGAGCAAATAGGAGCAACAAAGTTCAAATAAACATATTGATTCTTTGGGCACTTTCCCCAATGTATCGAAAACGAGACCAGATTAATACCGTTCCCGCTTCGATTCATTGGGGAATTTTTCACCAGTTTGCCCGTTAATGCCGAATTTAAAAAGCAGGAAGCAAGTTTCACAAATAAATTATCATTTAATAATAAATGGCGAAAAATCCATCCTTGCATTTTTCATTTTGATTACAGTACCCTACTGAGGGGCAGAATAAACTTACTTTCTGATAAAGAAAGCTTTAGGACTTCGATTTAGCAGTTATTTCTTAATATTTGTATTTTCTTTTGGCTTAGTATTTGTATATATCCATTTTGTTATTAATTTGTAACTTAGTCAATACTTGGTCACAAAATAACATTTCCATTCATATCTAAACCAATGAACTATGGATAGCAAGATTTTAAACTACGCAAAAGAATTACTTAACGGCTCCTTTACTGAACAAGCTTCCGGTAAACTAGGAGAAAATGCGGGCGCGATTAAAACAGCCCTTTCAGCGGTTATTCCTACCATCTTTGGTGGAATTGCCCAAAAAGTATCCAACGAGCCGTCTTTTCTGTCTACACTGATTAGTGAGGCAAAAAACATATTCAGTAATCATTCATTGACAGATTTATCAGGATTTGTCGGTGGGGATGCTAAGAATGCAGAAGGAACCCAATCGGGCTCCTTTCTTTTTGATGTATTTGGCGGCGGATTTCATGGTATTATCGAAAAAGTGGCTGCCTTTGCAGGCATTAAAAATGAAAGTGCACGCAAACTCTTTGATACAGCCCAGATCGGTGCGTTAGGGAGTATAGGCAAGAATTTGGCAGAAGACGGAGGCGATGAAAATTCTATTGGCGAGTTTCTAAGTCAGCACAAAGCAGCTTTTCTTAGTGCTATCCCTGCAACGCTGGGCTTTGGCTCTTTACTTTCCGGCGTTCATGCGGCACCAAAAGCAGCTGTACCACATACGGAGGCGGCACACTCAGATGCCGGATACCACCAGGAGGTTCATAGAGATGGTTCCAAAGGAGATAAGCGCTTTTTTGTCCCACTTATATTAACCATTATCGGCCTGGGTCTGCTCATTTGGTTATTCCGCGGTTGTTGGGGGAACGAAAAGGTGCACGATAATATCGTTGGCGCGCATGAGGATACCACTGCTACGGTATCTGCCCCAGTGGCCGATGTAAGTACCGGCGTTCTGGATACGGTCAGTGGCAATTATATCTATAATACGGGTAATCTGATTACGATTAAACTCCCAAACAATACTAATATTGAAGGAGTTGGAGAAAATAGCACCGAAAACAAGCTTTTCCGATTTTTAAATGATGCGGGCGCTGTTGTAGACACTGCTGATAAAACAAAAGGCTGGATATCTTTTGATCGCCTTTATTTTAAAACGTCCAGTAGTGATCTGACGGATGATTCCAAAAAGCAATTAAATAATATATCCCTGATACTCAAGGCATTTCCAAATGCTGCAATAAAACTTGGCGGCTATACGGATAATTCTGGTAATGCTGAAGCCAACCTTCAACTGAGCAGCAAAAGAGCGAATGCTGCACAAGCGCAACTTGTGCGTGACGGTATAGACAAAAGCAGGGTGGCCGCAGAAGGTTATGGTCAAGAACATCCTCTTGCTAGTAATGATACGCCAGAAGGAAAAGCACAAAACAGACGGATAGACCTGAGAGTGACTAAGAAATAATATTTGGTCGCTTTTAATACCTGATTTCTATTGATTTAATTAGTATAAAAGCAGAAAGAACGGCCGGAGGGCTGCTCTTTCTGCTTTTTTGGGGTTATTAAGGGCAATTTTTTTAAATTCACATAGAAAAGGGTTGTTCACCGATACATTGATGGCATTTAGCGAAAAGGGTTTTTATAACAATTGAAAGGCCGCTAAATTTGTTGTACAAAAATTCTGAGATGGAAAAAGAAGAAAATCAAGGGTTGAAGCAACCGGAAATCCGGCCTTCACATGAAGATAAAGATCAGGTGTTTCAGCACAGGATTAGCCATAACAAAGCGCTTATAGGCTTATTTATAGTGGTTATTGGTATTGTGTTGCTTTTGAGACAGATCCCGCCATTTAACGATTATATGCCAGACTGGTTATTTACGTGGCCCATGATACTAATCATTATTGGAGCCTTTATCTTTCTTAAAAATGGATTTGGGGGGTTACCTCCAATTATTATCGGTATTTTCTTCCTTTTGCGGGATGAAGATGTACTGACAGAACAATTCAGGAATTACGCGTTTCCATTACTGATCATTTTAATAGGATTGATCTTTATTTTGAAAAGGAATCATCATCCGCGCTTGAGGCAGCATCAGTTGCGCCGTAGATTACGGCGTCAAGGGAGATACCAGAAGGGCTGTATAATGGAAGATTGTGAATATACAGATAATAGCAGTGAGGATTACTTAGATGTCAATTCTGTTTTTGGTAGTGCAGAGAAATCCATGTTTACTAAAACCTTCAAAGGCGGCAATATTAATTGTGCATTTGGCGGTTCTAAAATCAACCTGACCCAGGCTGATATAGAAGAACGGGCGACTCTTAATATATCTGTTGCTTTTGGCGGTGCCGAAATCACTGTGCCGGCCAACTGGCAAATTCAAAATGAATTAACAGCCATATTAGGTGGAATAGAAGACAAAAGAAGACTGATGGCCACTGTTGACACTAAAAAAACACTTATTTTGAGGGGCGGAATTTTTTGCGGCGGGGTTGAAATAAAAAATTAATTAAAACAACAGCATGCCTGTAAACGCCTACCATTTGAATATAAAACTGAGTACCCTGGCTATACTCAGTATGCTGGCATGCGGGCAATTTCTCTGGTTATTATATACGTACGATATTCCGACCTATATTGCCCTGGCAGATTGTATTGGAAGTTATTTTCTGATGTATGGTCTCATTTTGTTTATTCGCTATAGTCCGGTATTTTATATACCAAAATACATCAAGTACGGTATTATAGAGATCCCAAGTTTTATATTAACTATCGTATGGGTTTATTTTTGTAAATATGCACTATTAGAATTCTATCCGGGGAATAAGCCATATATAATCGCCTGGGATCAGACGATCATTGGAAGAATTATTATTGGTTGGCTGCTGCTCAGTATGGCCATAATCTGTCACCTGATTTTGGCGGACCTGAATAAAGCAAAAGATGCCGTCAAAAAACAACAGCAGGCGGAAGAATTAAGAAAAGAGGCTGAATTATTCAAATTAAGGCAACAATTGCAACCACATTTTCTTTTTAATAGCCTCAATTCAATTAACGCGTTAATTAACCGTCAACCCGCCGGTGCCCGGAAAATGGTACAACAATTGTCCGATTATTTACGCAATACTCTAAAAAAGGAGGATGACCGGTTCATCTCCCTTAAAGAAGAGTTTGACGATCTCCGGCTTTATTTATCCATTGAAAGAGTAAGATTTGGGCACAGACTGTCGATAACGGAAGATATTCAAATTGCAAATGAAAATACGAAAATTCCACCTTTTCTTATTCAACCCTTGGTGGAAAATGCGATCAAATACGGCCTTTACGGAACCACCGGAGAAGTCAAAATAACCATTGACGTCAAAACCTACCAGGAGAACCTGGTTTTCAAAATCAGCAACCCTTTTGACAAAGACGGTGTTACAGTAAAGGGAACCGGCTTTGGGCTTGAATCTATTAAACGAAGACTCTATTTGTTATTTGCACGCAATGACCTGTTAAGAATCGAACAGTTAGAAATAAAAAATGAGAATGAGCAGGAAGAGAACCTTCATTTATTTGTTGCGACTCTACTGATTCCTCTTGAATATGTACTGGATTAAAATGAAACACTATGCGCACTATTATTATTGATGATGAACCCCTGGCACGTTCTTTACTCATAGAACTTCTGGAAGATGAAAAGGACATTGAGATTATTGCTGAATGTAACGACGGATTCGAAGGTATTAAAGCCATCCAGGAATTACAACCTGATCTGGTTTTCTTGGACATCCAAATGCCCAAAATCACCGGCTTTGAGATGTTAGAGCTCCTGGATAATCCACCAAAAATTATATTTACGACTGCATATGATGAATACGCGCTGAAGGCATTCGAGGTTAACGCACTGGATTACCTTTTGAAACCCGTACATACGGAAAGACTTGCGACCGCGCTAAGTAAGGTGCGCAACGTCGCCCAGGGAGAGCAGCAGTTATCTAAAGGAATGATTCCGCAATTGCCTGAACAAATGCAGCGTATTGTGGTAAAAGTTAATGGTCAGATTAAAATACTACCCTTACCGGAGGTATTCTATTTAGAATCTGCTGATGACTATGTCAAAATACATGTCAAAGACAAATATTATCTTAAGCACCAGACCATGAGCAATTTTGAACAACAGTTGCCTGTGCATCAATTTGTCCGGATTCACCGTTCTTATTTGGTCAATCTGCAACATATCCATAAAGTGGATCTCTTTGAAAAAGAACAATACTGCGTCGTACTTCGTAATGAGGCCCGACTGCCTGTCAGCCGCAGCGGTTATGCCAAATTAAAGGCTGAATTAGGATTCTGATGTTGCCATACTTTTAAACCAAACTCAATTACTGCTGAGTCTTATATCAGCACATCTAAAAAGGGCCGCATATTAAAATATACGGCCCCTTTTTTTCACCTTTAAACGCTCTATTTTAATCTGGATTTTAGTACCCAGGGTTTTGTATCAAATCCGGATTCGCCCCAATTTGTGCGTTTGGAATTGGAAATAGCTCCTTATTGGGATCATTATCAGCTTTATGATCCCACCAGCTGGTTGTTGTAAATTTACCAAACCGGATCAGATCTTCCCTTCTTTTGCCTTCAAAAATGAATTCGCGACCTCTTTCTGCGAGCAAAGTATCCAAGGTCAGCGTGGCAGTTGTATATTTTTTAGAAGGCCATGCCGCCGTAGTAAAGGCTCTTTTTCTGGATGCATTGATCAGATCAACAGCTTCCTGTGTAGCTTTACCCCCGTTTTTACGCATTAATGCTTCCGCCTTATCAAAATAAATTTCCGTCAGCCGGTAAATCATATAATGATTTTCCCGGTAGTTCGGATCACCCAGTATCCCCGATTTATACTTATTAAACCTAGCACCGCTGTTTTCTTCTCCTTCTATCATACTTCCCGGACTGGTATGATCGCCCTTACTTTCTTTACGGATAGAATTAACAAAAACAATAGGCTTGCCATTATATTCTTCGGAACCCAGGATAGGTGTTTTTGTTCCATATTTATACTGGGGTCCAAAAAGGAACCACTCTTTCTTACGCAGATCTGCATCATCAAATTGATCAAATCCTGAAGGAATTGTCACCATCGCATTCCAGCCACTATAATCCACTTTCAACGCAGCTTCCATATAATCATAACTACTGAAAAAACCAGTCCAGTCAAAGGTGAACCCACCTTTCTTGCTGTAGGCAATTTCAAATAATGGTTCAGGCGACTGCCAATTAATATTACTGAAACACTGCTCAATGTCTGGTGCCAATTTTGGTCCACCATTAATACCGCCTGCTGCACCTGACATAATCTTATCGCAAGCTGCTATACACTGATCCCACATTGGTACACCTCGCCATTTCTGCGCATTCAGGTATAGTTCTGCCAACATCGCATAACCAGCAGTTTGTGTCACGCGACCAATAAATTCATTAGAATTTTTATGTAATTTAGGCACATTTTCTTCCAGCTCGGCACGAATAAAATCAAATACAGAATCTCTGGGTTTGGTGCCTGTAAGTTCAATCTGGCTACCTACCGGTACGGTGGTAGAAATAGGGATATTACCCCAAAGATCCATGGCCTTCATATAACTGAATGCCCTGAGGACTTTTAATTCAGAGACGACGGCGGTAAGTTCCACTTCACTCATCCCCACTGTGGCTGTATCTAGCTTAGCGATATCAATAATCGCTGAATTGGTAAATCCGATTCCCGTCCAGATCAGATTCCAACAGTCCTTCATTCTATTTTCATCGGCAGTCCACGTATGATAATGTAAGCGGATATGATCGCCGCCATCATAACCATGGCGACCTTTCTGTGGCCAGGCGATCTGATCTGCGGACATTTCACTATTGTAATAATAGCCATTCGCGCCGGTAGGTGCCAGCCATGCCTGCATATGGGTAAAGGGCCGTAGGGCTGCTTCCATTACGTCTCTTCTATTTTTATAGAATTGATCATACTGGATATCTGTGTAGGTATTCTCTGAAAGCTTCGTACATCCTCCAATAACCATGGAGGCAACGAATGCGAGAATTATGAGTTTTACAAAACCATTATTATGTTGTTTCATTATTTTTCATTTTCAGGTTCACATTAATAAATTGCATCTTCGTTTAAAATGTCACATTTAAACCGATCATCCAGGATTTTGTTCTTGGGAAGAATCCACGACTATCAATTCCGGTGGTAAATCCGGTATCATCCAGTTCCGGATCTAAACCAGAGTAGCCTGTAAAGGTCGCAATATTACGCCCAGTGACATAGAGATAACAATTCTTAATATAATCTGTTTTGAACTTAAAGTTGTAGCCGAGTGTGATATTATCCAGTTTCACAAAATTGCCGTTCTCTAAATAAAAATCTGAAAATTGAGGATCATCCTTCAAATCTTTATATTCTCCAACAGCTGAAGCAAGCAAGTTATTTGGCAGCCATTTCTGATTACCAAAGAACATAGCCGGTGTGTTTAGGATATCATATTTGAATTTGCCCCTAAAGAAGATGCTCAGGTCAAAACCTTTATAGGTTAATTTGTTACCAAGTGAAGCATTAATTTTTGGCACCCCATTGCCAATAACCGTTTTGTCTTCTTCATTCATGTCCGCTGTTCCGGCAATCGTACCATCTTGTTTATAGAACTGCCATTTGCCATCATCGGTAAATCCTGCAAAACGTTTTCCGTAGAAATTACCTATTGCACTGCCTTCATATAGACGAATGGTATTTCCAAGGTTACCTGGTGAAGGCAAACCACCAAATTCTAAATAGTTCACTTTGAAGTTTTCACTTGAAAGTTTGGTCAGTTTATTTGAATTATAGCTACCCGTCAAAGTAACATCCCAACGAAAATCCTTCGTGTCAACTGCTTTTCCAGATAAAGTTAACTCAACGCCCTTACTGGAAACAGATCCAATATTTGTCAACAGGGTATTTTGTACAAAAGAAGGCTGGGGCACCGTATAAGCATACAATAGATCCTTGGTTGTTCTACTATACAAATCAAGTGATCCGGAGATCCTGTTATTAATCAGACCAAAATCTAACCCAACGTTAAGCTCTCCCTTTTTTTCCCATCTCAGATTCGGATTCACATTCCAGCGTATGCCATAGGTCTGAAAAAATTGGGTGGTTGACGGACTTCCCGGATCGTATTGTGAACCAGGTGCAATTTGGGGATATACACCACCTGTTGACAGTAAATATAAAGATTGGTAATTTGGAATACCCTGGTTACCTGTTACCCCATAACCTGCACGGAGTTTCAGATAATTGATTACCTTAATATTTTTCATAAAGTCTTCATTGGTCAAAGTCCAACCGGCAGAAATGGCTGGAAAATTCCCCCATTTGCTATTGACGCCAAACCTGGAAGATCCTTCATGCCTTAATATTGCCTGCAGATAAAATCTGTTATCAAAAGAATAGCTGACCCTTCCAAAAAAGGCAATCAAAGTATTATCTTCTTTAAAGCTATTTACAGCAGGTCTGGGTAAATCCAGATTATTAATACCGCTACCTGCGCCAAGATTCCAGTCTAAATAGGCATCAGAAGAAAACCCATCATTACTGGCATCAAAATTCTCTGATGTTTCATATTGATAGCTATAGCCGCCGAGTGCCTGAATGGCGCTTTTCCCGAATGTCTTGTTATAATTAACGGTGGCTTCCAGGGTCTTGGACCAGTCTACAAAATTCGACTTCCGTGCCCAAGCCATTCCTGCATAACTTGTTTCAGGTCGTTGATCCCAATCCTTAGAGGAACGGTACTGACGATCATTATAGCTATCCCTGACATAGGAGCCAAATACAGATGCACTCAGATCATCGGTTACCTTCAGCGTCATTTTCGCGTCCCCGGAAACGGTTGATTGATCTCTTTCATAGATTCGGTAGGCCAGTCTGGATAAGGGGTTATAATTATTAAATGCTTGT
>DATJDF010000110.1:0-16411 GCA_035497555.1 Arachidicoccus sp.
GACCCAATCCATCCACTTCTGGGTAATGGCTTGCATCTGTTCCGGCGATTGTAGGCTACTTTCCGTTTCACTTCTTCTGAATAAAAACAAAAAATCGTTCATAATTTAAAATTTTAGGATTTAAAGAAGGATAACGAATCAATTTTATTAATTGGACAATATCCGCGATAGGTTAAAATAATCTGACCTTGTATTCTGCGGATCCGAATCAATTTTCAAATATAATTTTTTTCCGGCAATTACACCTGCCCGGCAAATCCAATTCTACGATGACCATCGAATCTTATTCAATTTACCATTAAGTGCAAAAATCTCAAAAAAAGTACCAGAACAGCTCCATGTACTAAGGGCATAATCCAGGGTTTAATCTATCTTTGTGCCTTCAATCAGTATAATTTAAAACAAATGTTTAACAAAAGAACGAAGATCAAGTCATTGTTATCCGGACAGCAAATCGGACAGCAGGTTACCGTAATGGGATGGGTGCGAACATTTCGCAACAATCAGTTTGTAGCACTTAATGATGGCAGTACTAATAATAACATTCAGATCGTCATCGAATTAGGGTTACTAAATGATACGATCCTAAAGCGGATTACGACTGGTGCTTCGCTTAAAGTTCAGGGTGAATTAGTAGCTTCTTTAGGGAAGGGTCAAAAAGTAGAAGTTAAGGCCACCTCTGTTGAGATATTAGGTGATTGCGATGCGGAGAAGTTTCCGCTCCAGCCCAAACGCCATAGCCTTGAATTCCTGCGTGAAAAAGCACATTTGCGTTTCAGGACCAATACATTTGGGGCCATTTTCAGGGTCAGGCATGCGCTTGCATTTGCAGTGCATCAGTTCTTTAATCAAAAAGGATTTGTCTACCTCCATACACCAATTCTTACAGCCAGCGATGCAGAAGGTGCTGGCGAAATGTTCCAGGTGACGACCCTGCCACTTGAAAATCTGCCCAGAACACAGGATGGACATATTGATTTTGCCGAGGATTTTTTTGGCAAAAGCACCAATCTGACCGTTTCGGGGCAATTGGAAGGAGAACTGGCTGCCACAGCATTAGGCGAAATTTATACCTTTGGACCCACGTTCCGGGCTGAAAATTCAAATACCACCCGTCATCTCGCCGAGTTCTGGATGATAGAACCCGAAATGGCCTTTTGTGACCTGGAAGACAATATGGATCTGGCGGAAGAATTTATTCAATATCTTATCCGGTATGTGATGGAAAACAATGCGGATGATTTACAGTTCTTAGATAACCGGCTGCAGGAAGAAGAAAAATCGCTTCCTCAACAACAGCGTAGCGAATGGGGACTATTGGAAAAATTACAGTCGGTGCTTGATAACAGATTTGAAAGGATTACTTATACTGAAGCGATTGATATCTTATTATCGTCCCCGGCATACAAGAAAAAGAAATTCAAATATGACGTGAAATGGGGTATTGATCTTCAGAGTGAACACGAAAGGTATCTAGTAGAGAAACACTTTAAAAAACCTGTAATTGTAACCGGCTACCCTAAGGATATCAAAGCTTTTTACATGCGCCAGAATGATGATGGCAAAACAGTAGCCGCGATGGACATCCTGGCCCCAGGAATTGGTGAAATCGTAGGCGGCTCTCAAAGAGAAGAAAGGCTGGAAAAATTAGAAACAAGAATGCAGGAAATGAAGGTTCCAGTTGCAGAGATGCAGTGGTATTTAGATACCCGCCGCTTTGGTTCTGTTCCGCATGCAGGATTTGGGCTCGGATTTGAAAGAATGGTACTCTTTGTTACCGGAATGACCAATATCCGCGACGTAATTCCCTTTGCAAGAACACCAAAAAACTGTGAATTCTAAGCATTCCGGTTATTTATTAGTTGAACTTCGCATACCCATAAACGCTATTTATGGGTATTTTTATGGGCATGCTCCTCCTTTGTGGGTAGGATAAATTAGACAATTTTGAACTTACTTTTAAGGTTGAAATTGATAGTTTCAAGTAGACGCTACAGTAGATTCACGGCAATTAATAGCATCGAAAAGTAAATACAATAGGGAAGTCCTGTCTACGCTATAAGAGTGGAAGAAAGAAACAAGGATCAACAGGAAATATTAAAAACCATAATTGGGCAACAGGCTGTTGCCCAATTATGTATGCACTATAAATCAGAAACGAAAAAAGCTGAAATTAAGGTGTATTAGATACCATCCGTCGATCTACTTATTCTGCTTGTTCACTAGCCATTTTGTCTACGACCGGTTGGGACACACCTGTTGAGCTATAGCCCCCATCATGATAGAGATTTTGCATCGTCACATATCTGGTCAGATCACTAAATAAAGAGACGCAATAGTTCGCAAAAGCTTCAGCTGGTGCATTTCCTAAGGGACTCATCGCTTCTGCATAATTAATGAAGCCATCAAAACCCTTTACGCCACTGCCTGCTGTAGTTCTGGTAGGAGATTGAGAAATAGTATTCACGCGGACCTTATTTTTAATTCCGTAGTAGTACCCAAAACTTCTGGCAATACTTTCCAGCAGGGCCTTGGCATCTGCCATTTCATTATAATCAGGGAAAACACGCTGTGCAGCAATATAAGTCAGCGCGACCACACTGGCCCATTCATTCAATGCATCCTTTTCATAAGCCACCTGTAACACTTTATGAAAACTTATCGCAGAAATATCCAGGGTTTTCATTTCCATATCATGATTGAGACCAGTATATGGATTTCCTTTACGGATATTCATGCTCATGCCCACGCTATGTAGTATAAAATCAATCTTCCCTCCAAAATGAGCTATGGTCTGGTCAATCAGGTTGTTTAAATCTTCCATTTTGGTAACATCTGCACCAATAACCGGTGCATTAACAGCTTCCGCTAATTTGTTGATCTCGCCCATTCTAAGTGCAATCGGTGCATTACTCAATACAATCTCGGCGCCTTCTTCATGGCACTTCAAGGCAGTCTGCCATGCCAGTGATTGCTCATTTAACGCCCCAAATATGATTCCTTTTTTTCCTTTTAGTAAATTGTGCGACATGGGTTCAAATTTTAAAAAGAATTTGCATTCTTCATTTTAATTGATCTAATTAAATATTCCACAAAGAAAAGGAATTTTTAATTGATACAGCGTTTGTTTCCAATTTTGCAGTCATTTACGAGCCTGGAAAGCGTTGTTCAATGCTCACTAATGACAGCTGGTAATACCTATTTCAGGGCGATTTTTTGCATAAAAAGCCTACCTTGCAGCTAATTGACATCACGGGGTGCTTTGCGAGAAAGGCTGAGAATCAAACCCGTATTACCTGATCAGGATAGTGTCTGCGTAGGAATGATGTAAAAATTGGCGCTAATATGATGCGCTTTAGTGGCAACTCAAAAATATACGCTCATTCCCCCAATGCCTATCCCTTATTTTTAATTATTACATGTCCATCTATTTCTGGATCGAAATCTGTTCTGTCATATTGGGCCTGCTTTATGTTATATTGATGATGCGCCAGAATATCTGGTGCTGGATCTGCGGAATTCTTTCCAGTGGCCTTTATATTCTTTCCTGCTTCCATGCAAAGATTTATCTGGAAGCAGGACTCAATCTTTATTACGTAGTGATAGGATTCTATGGCTGGTATTTTTGGCTGCAAAAAAGAAGAGGCAGGATCAATCCCCAGGCGCCAAAGCAGATCCTGGTCTCAAAATGGAAATCCAAAGCACATATGCTGAATATTACACTCTGCATCTTGCTGACCCTGGCGCTCGGCCGGTTGATGCACCAGCTAACCGACTCCCCCCGGCCATATTTTGATGCGGCCATTACGGTTTTTGGCTTTAGCGCAACCATATTAGAGGCGCGCAAAATACTGGCCGCCTGGATTTACTGGTTCTTTATCAACGGAGCCGCAATAATACTTATGGTGGACCGACAGATGCCTTTATATGCGGTTTTGTCTGCAGTTACTACTGTACTGTGCATTAAGGGATATTTTGACTGGAGAAAAAGCTACCGTGAAAGTCATCCGGAAAATATTCCGGGTGGCATAGATGCGGGTCGTCTCCCTAATAAGGATTTATAGGTGTCTCTCATTTTTTTTGTATTTTCACAAGATTATTCAATCATAAAAACACAAAGATTATAGCTCATGAAAAAATTGCTCCTCGTCTTACTGACCTTATGTGTATATACGACAAGTGAGGCGGCAGTCCGGTTACCAAATATATTATCTGATGGTGTTGTCCTTCAGCAAAACAGCCAGGTCAGACTATGGGGCTGGGGTTCCCCCCACGCAAAACTGAGTATTATTCCTTCCTGGCAAAAAGATACACTCCGCCTCAGGGTGGGCCCGGATGGCAAATGGTCCACCACAGTACAAACTCCTAAAGCAGGTGGACCCTATACAATTGATTTTAATGAGAACAATCACCTGCAATTAAAAAATGTATGGCTGGGAGAAGTCTGGGTTTGTTCAGGCCAATCCAATATGGAATTTACCTACAACTGGCGAAAAACAAAGGATGTGGCTGCTGATTTTCCGACTTGCGGCAACTATCAGCTTCATTTTTTCCAGATCCCAAAAACGACCGCGCTTGCACCTCAGGAGAACTGCGAAGGCAGTTGGACTGCCTGCGATTCTAATACAGTAAAGAACTTCAGTGCAGTCGCTTATTTCTTCGGGAAAATCCTGCATAAAAACTTAAATGTACCCATCGGCCTGATCTCTACCAACTGGGGCGGTACTCCAGCGGAGGTATGGACCCCTGAATCCCTTGTCAACAAAAATCCTTATCTGCAGGAGTGGCAGGAAAAAATAAAGCCATCGATCGGCTGGCCCATTAAGGCAGGACGCACCTACAACGCCATGATCTATCCGATTACGCCCTTTAAAATAGCCGGAACGATTTGGTATCAGGGCGAGTCAAATGTAGATACCTATCAAAGTTATGGTCAGTTATTCAAGACGATGATCAACTCCTGGCGCATGAGCTGGAACAGTGACTTTCCCTTTTATTTTGTGCAGATTGCACCCTTTAGCTACGGCACCAAAGATGCGGGGGCGGCCTTACGGGAACAGCAGGCAGTTGCATTAAGTTTACCGCATACCGGCATGGTTGTCACCGCCGATCTGGCATCTGACACCAGTGATATCCACCCACATGACAAACACGACGTCGGCTATCGTTTGGGGTATTTAGCACTCAGTGAGCATTATGGCCAACCGGGCATGGCCCGTATTTCTCCCATTTATACAGCCTATAAACTTAAAGGGAGCCAGGTTGAAATCGAATTGAGTCACGCATCCAAAGGCATTACCAGCCGTGATGGCAAAGTCAGGGATTTGTATATGGCCGGTGCAGATGGCATATTACATCCTGCTGAAGCCAGGCTGGAAAAAGGACTGATCACCGTTTCAAGTGGGGATGTCAAAACACCTAAGCTTGTCCAGTATGGGTATGACAACACCAGAATGGGCAATCTATTCAATCAGGACGGACTACCTGTTGCTCCTTTTAGAATCGAATTGAAATAATATTGGACTATTGCATGTGTAAAAGCCACCCAGCACTTCAAAATGTTGGGTGGCTTTTGTTTATTTTACTTTGGCGCATTATTGTAAGGCTACTTTTCAATCATTTCCCGCGCGCTCTGCATGGCTGCGGTACTTGGATTTTCTCCGCCCAGCATCTGGGCAATAGTATGGATACGTTGATCCAGATCCAGGGACCGGATGCCTGTCTGAACACCTGCGGAGGCAGAGGACTGTTGCTTGTAAACATATAAATGATGTGCTGCTCTGGCCGCTATCTGCGGCTGATGCGTAATAGCAATCACCTGAATTCTTTCTGCCAGCTCCTTCATAATAATGCCCACTTGCCTGGCTGCTTCCCCGGAAATACCCGTATCTATTTCATCAAAAATCAGTGTGGGTAATTCGATGGTCTGAGCGACCAGCGATTTAATGCACAACATCAGCCGGCTTAATTCACCGCCACTTGCAACTTTACGAATAGATTCATACTTGTTGCTTTTATTGGCATCAAATAAAAATTCCACCTGATTCTGGCCATAAGCATTAAGTGCAGTTTCTACCGTAATATTTACTTTGATGCTGGCGCCTGGCATCCCTACCCGGAGCAGCCGCTTATTGACGGCAGCTTCAAGGGTTTTAATCTGACCCAACCTGGCTTTGGAGATTTGCTGTGCCAACTCGACGGCCTGTGCATATAAAACTTGTTCTTCCTTTTGTAAATTTTCGATCTGCGTCTGTGTGTCCAAAACGGCATTTAGCTTCCCCAGTAGCTCCGCCTGGACCGTTAATAGTTCATTTGTTGTAGATACGTTGTGTTTCTTAAACAACTTGTATCCAATATCCATACGGTCACTGATAATCTGCATTCTTTCCTGATCCAGGTTAAAGTCGTCGGCCAGTCTTTCAATTTCCCCGGCAATATCCTGTAATTCAATCTGCGTACTTTTCAATCTTTCTGACAGTGACAGGATATCCTTATGGTAATCCCGAAAATGTTCCATTTTGACCGTTAACTGCCGTAAGGTTTGCACTATGGGTTGTTCCCCCTCCTGCAACGCCTCAGAAGTCACAGATAGTGCCGTTTTAATCTCTTCTGCGTTGGATAGTAGATTTAACTCCGTTTCCATCAGTTCCAATTCGTTTTCTGTAAACTGATGTTCCGCTAGTTCATCGTATTGATATTGATTAAAATCTGCTTCTTTGTCGAAAAGGGATTTCTCTGCCTCTAACTGCTGCAGTTTATTGCGACAGCCCTGTAATCTTCGGTAACTGTCCTGATAGGTAAGTAGCATTTGCTTGTTGCCTGCAAGGGCATCCACCACTTTTCGCTGAAAATCACTTTCCCCAAGCTGCAGCGTGTCGAACTGCTGGTGTTGGTCTACCAGCAAGATCGCCAATTCCTTTAGCTGTTGAAGCGTGACAGGTGTGTCGTTGATAAATGCTCTGGATTTACCGGAGGCGGCAATTTCCCGCCGGATGATCAATTCTCCAGGCTGCTCCAGTTCATTTTCGACCAGGAATTTAGTCACCTCCCGAAGCGCTTCAAGTTCAAAACTGCACTCAACCATGCACTTACTTTGTGTAGATTTCAAGACAGAAGTATCTGCACGTGCTCCCAGAATCAAGCTCAGCGCGCCCATCAGGATGCTTTTACCGGCACCTGTTTCGCCAGTGATAATATTGAGTCCTTTTTGAAAATCGACTTCAATATGATCGATGATGGCATAATTGTTTATTTGGAGTTGCTTTATCACCTGTTTGTTTTTCTGTTGCGAATTTAAAACAATCAACCGACTGTCTCAAATTAAAAAATCTTTTGACAGCAGTGGTTTCTCCTTAAGAAACTAACGGGCAGCAAAAAAGGGTAGCCGACTATTATTGCCGGTTACCCTTTTTGTTATATTTCTTTAGATCAAAGACCTAAAAAACCAGTCTTCTTTAAGGTTTTCACTCCTTCTCCGATCTTATACCCATTGTTATAAATCTCAATCTTATACTCTCCTGTCTGGTATCTTCCACCCTGATCCCAGTCAAAAGATACGTTTTGTTTCTGACCCTGCTGATAACTGATGTTCTGCATGTTGGTATACACTTTCTGACCCTCTTCTCTTGTCTGGAAAGTGCCACTTCCCTGCGAAGGAATGGAAACCACCCTGCCGTCGGGTGCTACTACGATAATATACAGATCTTTAGGTCCGCTCGGTGCGACCCGGTTGGCGTCAATCGTAAAATTAACACGCAACAGATCAGCCTTTTTTGCCCGCGTGGTAGTGGTTTCTTTATCGCCTTTTAACTTCAGGGCTTCAATGGAGATATTTGATGCATGAAGCGTGGACGCTTCATCTAAAATTTTGTTCTTTGCAATACTAACTGAATTCAAACTGTCTGCAACGATCTTTTTCTGAGCGGCAATTGTATCTCTTTCAGAAGTAAGTGTCTGGTTGCTAACTGTCAGGTCTGCATTTTCCTTTTTTAACACCGCAAGTTGTTCAAAAAGACCATTGACTTTCCCTTTGAGTTCTTCAATAAGTGATTTCGCTTTGGAAAGGTCTCCGTTATTTTGATCGCGGATCGTTTCGATTCTTTTCTTTAACTCATCGATTTCCTGTTTCTGCTGGGCCATTGCGCCTTGCAATTGGGTGTTCGAACCGGTTAACGAGTCCATTCTTTTCAGTGCATCATTGTATTCCGTCTGAATGGCGCTTCTTGCAGAATCAGATGAACTCGTCTGGAATTGCAAGCCGGCTATCTCCTGATTTTTATGACTATGATCATAAATGATATAAGCCCAGGTCGCCAGCAGAAGAGCAATCAATACCCCGTAAATGATTTTTCGGTTTTTATCCCTTGGGTTCTGCTCCGGCGAAGGGGACGGGGGCTGGGGATTGGCCGATGGATAATGTACATTTTCCATGTTGTAAAATAGCTTTTATTTTTTATTTATATAAAACAGGTCAACGATTGATTGACAATTTATGATCAATTTCTTACCTGTTACTAACAGTAACGCAAATTCAGTATTTTTAAACAATAGCTGGAACCTTGCAGTCAATGTTGGATATGAAATAGCGAAAATAATGCCAGAAAATATAGTGCCCCTAAATTCTCCCCATTGTTGGATACACAATAGGTAATGCACTAATAATAAGTACTATATACCCGTTGATAAAATCAAATATGTGTATATCCTAAAGTAATTATCCCAAAGCAGTGCTGATAAGCTTTGAACGCTTCATTGAATGCAGTATTTCTGATCGGGCTGATTCTTATGTAGTTAGGCTATTAAAATCAAGCTGGCTTTCACCTCAGTGATTACCTTATCCAGATTACTGGCTTCCTGTCCACCAGCAGTGGCCAGCTCCATCTGGCCGCCTCCGCCACCTTTAATAAGTGGCGCCACGACGGTTTTTATTAACTTACTGGCATCCAATCCTTTGGCTTTAGTTGTAGCTTCGTCCATCATGATAACAACATGCGCTTTTCCCTCGACTGCTGCGGTTAATACGATTACAAATTGATTCAGCTGCTTTTTGAGTAGGAAAGCAAGTTTTTTCAGGCTGTCTGCACTGCTAACATCCACATCTGCGCCCAGAAAATCAATTTCTTTAATTTTTTCTCTGGTCTCTAATAATTGCTTTGCCAGCTGGCTCAGTTCTTTGGCTTCCATCGATTCCACCTGCTTTTCCAACTGGTTTTTTTCTTCCAGTAGCTTTTCAACTGCTTTTATAGGATCTTTGGTCTTCAGAAGCTCAGCAACGGCTTTATGCTGCTGCACTTTGTCGCCAAAATATCGAATTGCGGCTCCGCCCGTCAGTGCTTCAATACGTCTGACACCTGCTGCCACGGCCGACTCAGCCGTTATGGTCATTAGGCCGATCATACCCGTACGGGGTACATGAGTGCCACCGCAGAGTTCCACCGAAAAAGAAGGATCTGCCGTTACCACCCTTACACGATCCCCATATTTTTCACCAAATAAGGCCATTGCCCCTTTCTTTAAGGCCTCCTCTTTTGGAAGTTCTACTATTTCTACCTGGATATTTTCACGAATTTTATTATTGACGATGGTCTCCACTTCATGCAACTCGTTGTCCGTTATTTTTGCAAAATGGGAAACATCAAATCGGAGCAGATCAGGACTGACCAGCGAGCCCTTCTGATTGACATGGGCACCAAGAACCTGTTTCAAGGCGGCATGTAATAAATGAGTTGCAGTATGGTTATAAGCGGTATGCAACCGTCTTTCGACATCAACCTTCGCAATGACCTCCATCGTAATATCCTTCGGAAGGTCCTGCGTAAAATGAATAATTTCGCCATTCTCTTTTTTGGTATCTGTCACCTGCAGCGACTGCGTTCCAAAGACCAACTGCCCGGTATCACCTACCTGACCGCCACTTTCAGCATAAAAGGGTGTTTTTTCTAAGACGAGTTGGTATTGCTCTTTGTTTTTTGCTCTAACCTTACGGTACTTTACCACCCGGGTAGGCACCAACAGGTCATCATAACCGACAAAACTGGTTTGGGAAACAGAATGAACGGATACCCAGTCTTCGGTATCTATTGCAGTAGCCGCTCTTGAGCGGCTTTTCTGTTGCTGCATTTCTGCTTCAAAGCCTGTTTCATCTACTTTTAATTGATGTTCAGCTGCAATCAACCTGGTTAAGTCAATCGGGAATCCATAAGTATCATAAAGTTCAAATGCCTGTTTGCCGCCAACTGTTGCTGATGCCGAAGCAGCTGCTTCAGTTATGAGGTCATCCATTTTCTTTAACCCTTTTTCGAGTGTTCTCAAAAAGGCATCTTCCTCCTCTTTGATCACCTTGGCCACAAATTCCTGTTGTTGTATAAGTTCCGGGAATACTTTTTCAAATTGAAGGGCAATTGTTTCTGTTAACTGAAAAAGTAAGGGCGTTTTGTAATTTAGATAGGAGTAATAATACCTTACAGCTCTTCTGAGTATTCTACGGATAACATAGCCAGCTCCCGTATTGGAAGGGAGCTGTCCATCAGCAATACTGAATGTAATAGCACGGATATGGTCGGATAGTACCCGAAAAGCGACGTCTTTTCGGCTCTCGCTGCCGGTATACGCTTGTCTGGTGATTTGTTCAATTTTACGAAGGGTGCCTGTAAAAACATCCGTATCGTAGTTAGAAGATTTCCCCTGTAGTACCCGGACCAGTCTTTCAAAACCCATCCCGGTATCCACATGTCTTTCCGGTAATGGCTGCAGGCTACCGTCTTTTTGACGATTGAACTGCATAAATACATTGTTCCAGATTTCAATCACCTGGGGATGGTCTGCATTTACGAGTTCGCCACCTGAAACCGCATTTCTTTCTTCCACAGTCCGGCAATCCAAATGAATTTCAGAACAGGGCCCACAGGGTCCTGTATCTCCCATCTCCCAGAAATTATCCTTTTTATTCCCTTTTAGGATATGATCTTCAGCCACCCATCTACGCCACTCATCATACGCTTCCTGATCAAAGGGTAATCCTTCCGCGCTGTCTCCTTCAAAAACAGTGACATATATCTGTGCCGGATCAATTTTAAATATGGCGGTCAGCAATTCCCAGCTCCAGGCGATGGCATCTTTTTTAAAATAATCTCCAAAACTCCAATTGCCTAACATTTCAAACATGGTGTGATGGTAGGTATCTACTCCAACTTCCTCTAAATCATTGTGTTTACCACTCACACGCAGACATTTTTGTGTATCAGCTACCCGGCGGTGCTCTGGAACTTTATTGCCCAGAAAATAATCTTTGAACTGATTCATCCCCGCATTAGTAAAAAGCAGGGTCGGATCGTTTTTAACCACAATAGGTGCAGAGGGTACAATTGTATGCTTTTTGGATATAAAAAAATCCAGAAATTGTTGCCGGATCGCTGCAGATGTCATCTTTCGTCAAATTTTAGGTGGCAAAGTTAAAGCTAATTAAGCAATTATACAGGCTTCCAGGCCACTTGTCTCAGTTTATAGCAAATATAAAACAAAGATGGGTGGTGCGCGTATTCGAACTCCTTACCAGTCTCCGCACTACTCCTTAAAATATCCGGTCCATCAATAGATGGGAACTTATCAAAAAATGTTCAGCAGACAGCCAATTTACCTTAATAATAGGCAATTTAGCCGTAAATTACAAAAGGCTAAATTTTTAAATAATGCTTTAACTGGATGATTAATTTGTAATTTTGGCACTCTTGAAAGCAAGCTATGGCAAAGATTTTTTTAGTGGGTATGATGGGTACCGGCAAATCACATTGGGCCGAAAAATGGGCCAGGAAATTAAAAACCGGACATTATGATCTGGATAATTTAATTGAATATTTTGAAGATTGTTCCATCGCGGCGCTATTTCAGGAAAAAGGTGAAGCTTATTTTCGGGATGCAGAAGCCCGGATCTTGCGTTGGTTTGCTGAAAAAAAGCATTTTGTTTTAGCAACCGGTGGCGGAACACCCTGCAGCCAGGGAAATATGGACTGGATGAACCAGCAAGGCATTACCATCTGGCTGGATGAACCGCTCGATATCCTGGTGGGAAGGCTTAAACTGGGCAAGGCCCAACGACCGCTGTTAGCAGCATTGGAAGACCATGAATTACACCAATTTCTTGAAAACAAGATCGAAGAAAGAACGCCTTTTTACGCTCAGGCCAAACACAGGCTTTCCGGTAAACAGATATCTAACAAAAGTTTGGAACTTATATTAAAATCTTATGAATAGTAACATCAATGTCTGTTTTATTAAAACAGCCGCTCTTTTGGGAGCACTAAGTGTCGCATTGGGTGCTTTTGCCGCACATGGATTAAAGGATCATTTATCCGAACAGGCTTATTCCATTTTTGAGGTCGGAGTACGTTACCAGTTTTACCATGTATTTGCCCTTGCACTTACTGCCATCCTGTTTGCTTATGGCGACGCTAAACGGTTATTATGGGCAGGCCGGCTTTTTATTTTAGGTACTATTCTATTTAGCGGTTCCTTATATGCGCTCACTTTTGCTGTAGATGCCGTCAGCCCGACACTATTAAAATTAGGCATTATAACGCCTTTTGGGGGAGTTTGCTTTATCGCTGGCTGGCTTTTCCTCGCTACTTCCTTTCCTAAAATAGCGCACCGGGCTAAAGTTGATTGATCCATAGGTTTACTATTCTAGCAACTTTAAACTAAAAAAGACAGTTTTCTTCTAATCATCATGATCGCACCAGAAACCATACAGGAAGTTACAGACAGAATTGACATTATTGACATTGTAGGTGAATTTGTCAAATTGCGCAAGCGGGGAACGAACTATCTGGGTCTGTGTCCATTTCATGGTGAAAAAACCCCTTCTTTTACGGTTTCCCAAAGCAAGGGCATTTTTAAATGTTTTGGCTGTGGCAAAAGTGGCAATGCCATAACCTTTGTCATGGAGCATGAAAAATATAGCTATGTGGAGGCCATTAAATGGCTGGCTCAACGCTATGGTATTGCTATTGAGGAAACAGCAATCAGTGACCAGGCCAGGGAACACTTACAAGTCGCAGAAAGCCTGTATATTATTAACGGATTTGCCCAGAAATTTTTTGCAGCGCAATTAACGGAAACCGAAGAAGGCAATAATATTGCTTTAAGTTATCTTAAGGAAAGAGGGTTTAACCAACCGATTATTGATAAATTTGGTATTGGTTACTCCCCGGACAGACCGGACGAATTTGCTAAGGCAGCGATTAAAAATCAGTATAACCCGGAGGTTTTACTCAAAACTGGACTGGTAAGAGCCTATCATGATCAGTTGCAGGATAATTACCGTGGCCGGATTATCTTCCCCATCCATAATAATTCCGGAAAGGTAATTGGTTTTGGGGCTCGTATTATTGGTAAAAAAGATAAAGCCCCTAAATATATCAATACACCGGAAAATGAAATTTATGTCAAAAGCCGCCTGCTTTACGGCAGTTATTTTGCCCGCCATAGTATTGACAAAGAAAATGAATGCCTGCTTGTAGAAGGCTATACGGATGTGGTCAGTCTTGCACAGGCGGGCATTGAAAATGTCGTTGCCAGTGGTGGTACTTCACTGACCATCGAACAGTTGCGGTTAATTAAGAAGTATACGAATAACCTGACCATCGTTTACGATGGAGATGCTGCTGGTGTAAAAGCGGCTTTACGTGGATTGGATATGGCCTTAGAAGAAGGTCTTAATGTCAAACTGGTCCTTATTCCGGATGGGGAAGATCCGGACAGCTATGTACGTATGCTTGGCGCCACTGACTTCAGGACTTTTGTAAACGAGAATAAAAAAGATTTCGTCCTTTTTCAGTTGGAAATAATGATGAAGGATGCCGGTAATGACATTGGCCGTAAAAATGAAGTCGTCAACCGGGTTGCTGAGTCACTGAGCAAAATCAATAAGGCAGAGGATTTCACCAAGCAGCAGGAATATATTCGACAGTGTTCAGCAATTTTGAAAATTGACGAAACCGGATTAACTACATTGGTTAATAAATACCGGAAGGATAGTTTCTCGAAACTGGAGAAAAAACAAGCCGCTACGCCCGAACAGCAGAGCGAAGAAGCTGAATCGTCACCCGCTGAGCAGGAAATTATTACCCTGGATACCGGTGGTATCCAGGAGCGGAACTTACTGCGTGTATTACTGGAATTCGGATTAAAGCCCTGGGACGAAAACAAAACCATTGCAGATTATATTTTTGACGAAATACAGGCCTTCCCCTTTGAAAATGAAGAAAACGAAAAGTTGCTGGAATATTACAGGACAGCCTATAATCAAGGTCGCCAGCCAGATACAAGCTCCTTTCAATACATCCAGGACGACCAGATGCAGTCCCTGGTTGTCCGTATCACCATGACTCCCTATGAAATCAGTCGGCGTTGGGACGAGAAGATACCGGGTAAAAAATCAATGAGTATCGTTAACCGGGATCTTTCCAAGGAAGATGCCTTAGCCAGTGTTCTGTATTATAAATTGCGCAAGATCAAGCAAATGCTGGAATTAACCCAAACAGAACTGGAGCACACGGATGACTTTGATGAACAGATGCGGCAATTGCATATCCAGAAACATCTGAAGGAGGCTGAACATGCTTTGACACAACAATTAGGTACAGTTATTTTGAGATAGGAAGCATATTTGCGGCAATCTCGTCGCCCATAATACCGTAATGGCTTTCAGTATATACGCATTTCCCGCCCTGGATGAGTAAAATCTGGGGGGACTCGTGTTCAACGCCGAAAGTATGTGCTACGCCGTCAGACAGTGATCGGTGGGTGAGCAGATCTAAATAATAATAATCTGCTTCCGGCAAGTCTAAAGTTCTTTCCAGTCGGTTTTTAATCATTGAACTGATGCCACATGTGGTACTATGCTTAAATATTACCTGTGGCTTAGTTATAGAGCGCGATTTTATAATTTCTAATTGTTCATATTGTTCTAATAAAATCCAATTCATGTTTATTCGTTTACTTGTTCCAAAGTAAACGAATATTCCCCGAATTTTTTCTTAAACTTTGTAGCTGATAAACGATTAAGTTAGTTATGCGTATTCATTTTATTTCCATTGGTGGCAGTGTCATGCACCAGTTAGCCATCGCCCTTTTACGTAAGGGCTATCAGGTGTCGGGGTCTGATGACGAGATTTTTGATCCGGCAAAAAGCAGTCTGGCGGCGGCCGGACTTTTACCTCCTAAAGAGGGTTGGTTCCCTGATAGAATTAGCGAAAAGCTGGATGCTGTCATTCTCGGCATGCATGCACGCGGTGATAATCCGGAATTGCTGAAGGCCCAGGAGCTGGGTCTGAAGATATATTCCTTTCCAGAATATATCTTTCAGGAGAGCCGGCAAAAGCGGCGGGTGGCGATCGGTGGCAGTCATGGCAAAACTTCTACCACTGCCATGGTCATGCATATCCTGGCGGAAAATGGGCAGCCCTTTGATTATCTTGTGGGCGCCAGGTTGAAAGGGTTTGATCAAAGCGTACAATTAACAGATGCGCCGGTGATCGTCTGTGAAGCAGATGAATACCCTGCGAGTCCTTTACAGCCGGTACCAAAATTCCATTTTCTGTATCCACATATTGCGGTACTGACTGGCATTGCCTGGGATCATATTAATGTTTTCCCTACTTTTGAATTCTACCTTGAGCAATTTCGCATTTTTATCCAAAAGATTGAACCGGGAGGCGTTCTCATATACAATGAAACCGATCCGGTATTGAAAACACTGGCAGAAGCGAAGATAAATTCCCAAATCCGCTACCAACCTTATGGATTGCCTGCTCATCAGATAGAAAACGGGATCACGCATGTGCAATTGGAGGGAGCCGACGCCGCCTTGCAGGTCTTTGGAGACCATAATCTCCTTAACCTCCATGCAGCATTTCTTGTTTGCAAAGCGCTTGGCTTGACGGGGCCTGCTATCCTAAAGGCCATTGCTACATTTGGCGGCGCCTCCAAAAGACTGGAATCACTTTATGGAGATCCTTCCAGCGGAACCAGTATCTTCAGAGATTTTGCCCACGCGCCCAGCAAGGTTAAGGCCACTATTGCCGCCGTCAAAAATCAATTCCCGGATAGAAAGCTAATCGCAGTTTTAGAATTACATACCTATAGCAGTTTAAATGCACAATTTATGGATCATTACCAGGGGGCGATGGATCCGGCTGATGTCGCAATTGTTTTTTACACACATCACGCCCTGGAAATGAAAAAAATGCCACCCTTGCCCATAGCACTTGTGGAACAAGGATTTAAAAAACCAGGTCTTATCGTCATTAATGAGCGGGAGAAGCTGGACGCACTGCTCCATGCTGTTAATTATAGGAACACCAATTTATTACTGATGAGCAGTGGGACTTATGACGGCCTTGATCTTCCGGCACTG
>DATJDF010000111.1:0-2064 GCA_035497555.1 Arachidicoccus sp.
AGGCCATATTAGATACTTCTGCAGCTACCCTTTCACTTCGGTACCGCCCAGGCATGCATGCGATCCAGTCCTGGGATAGCAATAGTAAACTAAATTGTCCGGTGATTATTGATAATATGATGAACCTTGAGTTGCTCTGCTGGGTAAGTGCCGAGACAGGGGATACCAGTTATCGTCATATTGCCACCGAACACGCTAATACAACCCTTAAAAATCATTTCAGGCCGGATTTCAGTTCTTACCATGTCGTCGACTATGATGCGAATACGGGCGCGGTACTCAAGAAAATAACCTGGCAGGGGGCGAATGATAGTTCTGCATGGGCAAGGGGGCAGGCCTGGGGCCTTTATGGTTATACCTTGATGTATCGTTTTACGAAAGACAAACGGTATTTGGCGCAAGCGAAAAATATCGCCCATTTTATGCTTACCAGTCCATCCTTACCAGCGGATATGATCCCATACTGGGATTACGATGCGCCAGGTATACCGGAAGCACCGCGCGATGCCTCCGCTGCAGCGATTACCGCATCCGCGCTGCTGGAACTGGGTCAATATACGGGTGGAAAAGAAAAGGAGACCTATATAGCCGCTGCGACCAAAATGATCCGCTCTTTATCCTCCGATCAGTACCGTGCTAAACTGGGAGAGAATGGTGACTTTCTGTTGAAACACAGCACAGGTGGTTTACCTTTTAAATCCGAAGTGGACGTGCCGCTCTCTTATGCAGATTATTATTTTCTGGAAGCTTTACAACGTTACCAGAAATGGTATCTATAAATTATAAACGGTGCGGCGATATTAAGATCAATAGAAATTAGAATGCACGCTCATAGCTTACTATTTTTATGAACAAAAGACGTCAGGTATTAAAGAGCTTATTATTGGGTGGGGCCGGAGCTATCAGTGGCGGGCTGCCGATAAAATTACTGGCGGGTACGAATAACAGGGACCCTGATTTAACCGGGTTGCGGGAAAGTGAACTGGAAGGCTCCCTTTTGCAAAACGGTGCTACGGACAGAAAATACTGGGCGGATTTGTTGTACAAAATGGCGGATCCGGTACTTTCCAATCTGGCAAATGACAGTCTCAAAAAAAATATGATTGTCAAAAAATCGCCGACTTATGATAACCGCTCGATCAGTGTAACATATTTAGAAGCAGTGGGTCGAACGATGGCAGGAGTTGCGCCTTGGTTGGCTTTGCCAGATGATCATACAACTGAAGGCAAAATGCGTAAGCAGTTAAAGGATAAAGCACTCCAGGGAATCGTTCATAGTGTTGACCCTAAAGCGGGTGATTACCTTAATTTCAGGACCGATATGCAACCCATCGTTGACTCGGCTTACTTAGCGCAGAGTTTTATCAGGGCACGGGAAGCACTTTGGGAGCCTTTAGGTACAAAGACAAAACAGCATGTCGTTCGGGAATTCAAAGCTTTACGTAACCGTAAACCCTTTGATAGTAACTGGGTAATATTTGGTGCCATGACGGAGGCGTTTTTGTTATCTATCGGAGAAGACTATGACAAAGAAAGACTGATCCATGGCGTAGAACGGTTAAAGAGCTGGTATGTAGGTGATGGGTGGTATAGTGATGGCCCTCGTTTTGCTTTTGATTATTACAATGCCTACGTGATGCATCCATTTATGGTGGACACTTTAAAAATTCTGTCAGCGCATAATCTTGCACCTCAGCAGGATTACGAACTGGCCTGCAAAAGGATGATCCGTTATGCAGAGCAACAGGAAAAAATGATTTCTCCGGAAGGCACATTTCCGCCGATTGGCAGATCTATTACTTACCGAACAGGGGCTTTTCAGGCACTCGCCATGGTGGCTTGGCAGGATAAACTACCCGAACATATTGATCCTGCGCAGGTTAGATGTGCATTGACCAAAGTCTGCTTTAATATGTTCACAAAAATGGATAGCTTTGATAGTCATAACTGGCTTCAACTTGGTTTTTGTGGTCTGGAGCCGGCGGTGGCAGATTATTATACATCAACCGGTAGCCTTTATATGGCTACGCTTAGTTTTCTGCCATTGGGACTCCCTGCAAATCA
>DATJDF010000112.1:0-28054 GCA_035497555.1 Arachidicoccus sp.
AGATATCTGCTCCGCCGACGGGTTTACCCTGTCCGTCCACTACTTTTCCCGTCACATAACCAGGCTGAGGGGCGTTAGGATCCTGCGAATTACTTGCAGCCGCCTGTTTGGTGCAGGAATAGTTCATCAGTTGTAGTAATAACAAACAGGTAATACTTAAAAATTGCCACGGGTTTTGTATCTTCTTTTTCATTGCTAAAACCTTTAAAATGGTATATTATTTATGCCTTGATTTATGTCTGAAATTTAATTAATGGGGTATTTCAATTTTGGTCAGTTCGGTAATGGTCGTTTCACCTGTATTCAAATTAATTTCCTGTTCCTTCACGGGTCCGATGCCTTTGGCCATCCAGCTGATCAGATCAAAACTCACCGTTGAATTAAAATTATGGACACCTTCATCATCAGTAACGACAACATTACTCTGCTTGGTTCTGAGAAAATGTACCCTGATACAGTCAAATTCTCCGATTGCCAGTTTTATCTTTCCAAGTGAATCTACCACTGCCTTATGCTCAGTCTGTCCCGCCCTGGCATCTGTAGTTGTTCCTTCTTCATTATTCACTCCGTGCCACTCAGAGGAGATTAGTTCATTAAAGACCACAGCATGTAAAGGGTCTTTATGGGGTAATGCCATGACAATGGGGCGTTCTGTGTGTGTAAAAGAGACATTATAGCCTTTTGCTATCTCCTTTAACGCATCGTAATATAAGGATGGTAAAGAAGAGATCGTATAGGTAAAACCTTTATTATATCTTGCACTTTCAGCGATTAAAATACCGGCGGCATTTCTCAGGACGCCCTCACATTTAAAACCCGAAGAGTCATGTACATTCTGAATAGTGACCGTGGCGGAAGCGCCTGCTTCCTCGCCTGAGGTAACCGTATAGGTCAGTACTGTTCCATTTATAACCGGCATATAACCCTGTTTTAATGAATCCGGTACCTGACCTGGATCATCCTTGTTTTGTTTGCCCGGTAAATCTGACCCTGATTTAGCACAAGCGCTAAATATAATACATGTCATAAAAAAGCCAGCGCAAACGGCTTTCACATTAAATTTTTCCATTATTAATAATTTTATGGGGTATTCACTTTATTTGTTTTCCAGTTTCCCGATATTGTCGCGGTCCAAATCTGTTAAACCATTGCCTTCCGTCAGATTCCAGACCATTGTCTGCAAAGAGCCTACTCGACCCATTATATCCGGCTGCTCCCCGGCTTTCAGGTTTATATTCTTATTTTTCAGAAGATCCAGCAGTTCAACCATGGGCGCAGCATTCGTTATGGGACCGAATCGATAAATACTTGTTACATCAGAGGCATGCCGGTGTTCATTAATACAAAAAGAATAGATCATCGTTTTACAGGACGCGCCTTTATTAAGTGCAATAGCAATGTCCTGCAATATGATGCCATTTTGATCCTCTGTATTCTGTGAGTGAAAAGTAAGCCCGGCGGGGAAAACAAGTATCGTATCCTTACCGGTTTTATTCACAAAATTAAACTGCAGCAGTACGAAAGCACCGCAACCTAACTTCTGGCAATAACCCGATTGAGGGCCGACAAAAAGATCCCCTTTTATGCCTCCCGTAATTTCAACGGCTGTAGGGAAATGAAATTCTTTACCTGTTAAATCCCCCGGTGTTTCACCCATTCCCGCAATATTACCCGCAGTGGATTTATCAGTATTCGTATCGGGTGCCGCCGCATCCTTCTTACTGCATCCGATAACACAGAGTAATCCAAGTATTAACAGACAAAGGCAAAGGCTAATTTGTTTATTCGTATTTTTCATATACATTATCTTATCTTTTTATTGTAATAAATATTGGCTGGGATTACATCTTTATAAATTCAACACGGCGGTTATTGGCCTTTCCTTCGGCAGTGTCATTTTTATCAATCGGTTTTGAGGCGCCAAACCCCTTGGTACTGAGCCTTTCTGCGCTAATCCCCATACTGACCAGTTTGGTTTTAACCGCCTCGGCACGGGACTGGGATAACTGCAGGTTTGCGGCGTCCCCACCATCGCTATCCGTATGCCCGTCAATTTCAAATTTCAGATCGGCATGTTCCTTCAGTAATTTGGTTACTTCATTGAGGGTGCCCATCGATTCAGCCTTAATGGTTGACTTGTTGACGTCAAATAAAATCCCATGGGTTATAAATTTCCCATCGGTGACGATTTTTTTGTATTTATCGTCACCGCCCGCAGCCAACCGGAAGTTTTTTATTTTGATACCATACATACCATCAGCCCTTAAATTGACTTTCTGCGCGCCGACAGGCATGGTGTTGGAAGCAGCAATACGGTTTTGATCCAGGTAGACTTTGCCAATATTACCCCTGATATATATGGCTACGTGATGCCAGACATTAGGCAAGGTCAATGATTTTGCGATCTCATCACTTAAATGTACCACACTGCCTGTACCCCATAGGCACTGTGAACCGGTAACCAATTTAAAGGCATATAGCGGATAACTGTTGTAATTATTATCATCACTTTTACGGAACTCTACTGCAAAATCAGTCGTATGCCTGAAATAGTTATCTTTATTTTCATAGGTCATATCAAATTCAACCGTAAATTGCTCCGGTAAATAAGTTTCATTGCTCATTAGTGGTGCGAGGGCAACGTTTCCTCCTGCATCCATGTGCAGTATCTTTTCATTTTCAAAAAGCTGGATCTCCGCATTGCCACTTTTAATGGCAAATCGGGCCGGTAATTCCGCCTCCGGCTCTTTACTAAGGTCCGGCTCAAAAATAATCTTGTCTCCGGGGACAAAATCATAACTTTTGTAATCACTCATGCCGGAAGGCCGACTGGCTGCAGTGGTAGCCGCGTTTTCGCCTGGAGTAGTAGTAGCTGCGGCTTCTGCCTGCTGATTCCCGGATTTACTGATAGAATTTTCTGCTTTATTCACTACATTAGTCGTTACATCTTCTGACTTTTTGGTTACTTTGTTTTCCACCGTTTGCTTCACCCTGTCTTTTACTTTTTTCCAGAGCTGACCCTTAGCCTGACCTGTTGCGATGACCAGAATAATAGTCAGCGAAAGCAGTATTGCTTTCTTGAATGACGACGTCATCAACTGATTTTCCCTTTGATTCAATGCCTGTTTCATTTTCTAAAATTTAATGGATAATTTTATTTGTTGTCAACGATAAAATGGTATACTTGCAAATCGCATTGCGGCTTTTACTAATCGGGTTTTATACCTCTATTTTTCTTTAGCAAAGTTCATTCAGATTACAATACCAGACAATCCCACAAAAACAGGTTATTTCTTTCTCCCCTAAAACAGGGATTTTTTCTGATTCCTTGGTCAGGTAATTTTTTTGAAAGAATTTTACACTTGCACCGGCTATTCCAACTAAAAAAGTGCAAAATGAAAGTATCTGCAAGTAATTGTAAATGGCTCATCAAAGTAGGGATACTCTTATTAACTGCCATTCAGGTATCGGGGCAGACAAAGGCAATTGACAGTCTGCAGCAGATGCTTACATCTGCAGGAATGGCTGATACGGCACGTATAAACATACTGCTAAGTTTAGGGGACAAAATGGCCTATTATAATAGCAGCCTGTCCACCCTGTACCTTAAAAAAGCTTTTAAACTGGCTGCAAAAAGGCAAATATCCTATAAAATGGGAACGGCCATGGCGTATCTAGGCAGCAATTATTATTACAAAGACAATAACGACAGTGCTCAGTACTATTTTGATCGCAGCATCTTTTATTTTGATAAAGACACTTCCATAGCCTCCAGGGTCTCCAAAGCAACGGTTCAGTCAGAAATAGCGGATGTTGAAGTCGGCAGGGGAAATTTCGAGGCTGGAATAAAGGTTTATCTACGGGTGATCGACACACTTATCCACTATGATCCGGGCAACCATAATACGATAGGTAATCTTTATCTTGCTATCAGTAGTGTGTACCGGCAGCTGGGACAAAACGATAAAGCTTTACCCTATTCAAAAGCTGGCGTTACAGAATTATCCAAGGATGTCCAAAAGCCGGCCGCAGCAGCCTTTGGAAAACTATTTCTGGTGAGCAATCTGACGACACTTAAAAGATTTCAGGAGGCAGAGGACATATTAAAGGAAGTTCAGCGGACAGCAGACAGACTAAAATCTGACAAGCTGTTTTCAGCGCTTTATGGCAACTTTGGAGGGTACTATGATAAAATAGGGGAACGGGACAAAGCAATCAGCGCTTACAAAGAAGCCATCAGGTACGCCATTGTAACTTCGGATAAATTTAATCAGATTTCAGCACTGACCCAGATCGGACTCATCTATGCAGATACGCCCAAAACGGATTATAGCAAAAGTGCCCTATATCTTAAAAAAGCATTAGGGCTTATTCAAGTGACGGGCGATAAGCATAAAGCGTCAAGCCTACTTCGCCACCTGGCTTTTGTTGAGACCAAACTTAGGCATCCGAATATAGCCGTTCAATATTACCGGGACTATCTGGCACTGGCTGACAGCCTTAATGAAGCCGATGTGAAGATCAAAATTAATGAGATAGAATCTCGTTATCAATCCAGACAGAAAAGTGACAGTTTGCTTGTGCTGCGTAAAGACGCGCAGTTCAATCAGCTGGAACTACACAAAAAAGAGTCTTTCAATATTGGATTAATTATTGGATGCGGATTATTATTATTGCTAGTAGCAGCAACCTACATGAACATTAAAAGAAAAAGCCAACTCTTAAAACAAGCCGGACAGCTGCATGCACAGCAGATTCTTGAATTAGAAAAGCAACAACAATTAGTCGCCATGGGCTCGATAATCCAGGGCCAGGAAACGGAACGTAGTCGTCTCGCTAAGGATCTGCATGATGGAGTAGGAGGGCTGCTGTCCGGCGTTAAATTATCTTTATCAACTATGAAAGGAAATGTAGTTCTAACAGCGGAAAATGCAAGAGCAGTCGGCAACGTGATTGACCAGCTCGATCAATCTATTGCTGAGCTCAGGCGTGTATCACATAACATGATGCCGGAAGCGCTCATTAAATTCGGCCTGAAGGAAACCCTGGAAAATTATTGTGAGAATATCAATATCTCCAGTCCGCTCAATATCCGGCTGCAGTGCTTTGGCATGGAAAACCGGATGGAGCAGAATACGGAAATCGTCGTCTACCGGATCGTACAGGAACTGCTGAGTAATATCATCAAACATGCGCATGCACTGCATGTTTTAATACAACTTCTAAGAAAGGGAGACCGCTTCTCCCTGACGGTAGAGGATGACGGTCAGGGATTTGAGTCCGCCGCAGTGGATAAAAAAGGGGCCGGGCTCTCCAACGTCCAGGCCCGTGCACAGTACCTGAACGGTACGGTTGACATCCATAGCGCACCGGGGCAAGGTACCTCAGTGACAATAGAGGGAAGTTGTACTTAAATTAGGAGGACGAGGTCATACGCTAGACTGTTGCCACCAGAAATACCTCTCCACTGGCCGGAAGAAGCCCATCGGTTCGGTCTGCAAAATACCGCCTATCCATATCTTTTGTAGAGATGGTTTTTGCTTTCTTGAAGCCAGCATCCTTCGCCTGTTCTAACAATTCATCCACGGAAAAATAACTAACAAAAGGGGTGCCGGCTTCACGGGCCCCTTTTTCTGCAATGAGTTGTAAAGGTTTATCCTGATCATCCATCAGCGCTAAGGGTAGATAAAAGGTCATTGCAAGTGTCGATCCGGTCGCCAGTGTCGCAAATTGCCTTAGCATATCCATGATGGCAGTTTTTGTAAGATACAGACTGACTCCGGTACAGGATACAAAAGCTGGTCTGGTTGTATTAAATCCTGCTAAAAGCAACTGTTCCCACCAGGAGCTCGTTTCAAAATCTACTGCGACAAAATGAAGTCCCTCGGGTAGCGAAAACCCTAATTCTTTTAATCGTCGCTTTTTCCACGCCAAAGTATCCGGCTGGTCAATTTCAAAAATCTGAAGCTTTGAAGCGATATCTGTACGCCGCTCGGCAAAGCTATCCAGCCCGGCACCCATAAGCACATACTGTGACATTCCTTCCCGGTACTGTTCGAGGATCAAATCTTCTATATAACGGGCGCGGGCCACAATGGAAGCCCGAAGACGCTTAGTGAACTCAGGATGCATATCCGGCCTGTCCTGCCAGCCCGGATCAGGCGCAACGAGCGCCAGTCCAACCTCATCTTCTAAAACAGCTGGCTGCCCATCTATTTGGACATGCAGTGCGCGCCATAAGGCGGTCCTCACGGCTGTATTATCCGGTACTTCTTTTAGGTTATCCTTACTGTTATTTTCCATATACTTTATAAATTAAAACCGTAAAACGCCTTGATCTTTTAGTCTGTGGGACAAAAGCTTTTCCGGTGAAAAATTAATTTTATCTTCTTTGTAACGACTTCCTTTCTGCAACGGTCCTTGACATTCGTTCCTTTGTTTCGGGTTCCTGTTACCTCCAGCCTGCCCCGCGCATCAAAATATTCAGATCCCCGTCTTATCTAATGGAAACCCATGCCGCTTCTGGGCATAAAAATACTTGAATTTATTAAGGAAAAATACATCCGCCAGGTTGCAGACAAAAAATGATCAGTAAAGAATATGACTTTCAGACGCAGCGGTCTACCAGTGTGTTCAAATCTTCTATTAACACTGGGCCCCGAGACAAAGGGTAAACTAGCAAAACATTTTCCGCTTCGGCTACATGAAAATAATCCTCCTGCTCGCCCTAACGGTATTGAATGCTTCCTAATTTGTATTTGGTATGCACCCTACCCAATTTATGGGATTGTCATCAGCGAACGATAAATTTAGCTTTACACTCATAAAAAAATAAATTATGAGAAAATCAAACATTTTTCAAAGATCATTTATGATCTTAGTGCTTGCTAGTATTTTGTTTACAGCCTGTAAAAAGGGCGATTCAGGACCTGCAGGGCCCAAGGGAGACGCAGGAGCGCAAGGGCCTGTCGGCCTAACAGGAACGGCCGGACAGGCGGGGCAGGTAATACTTAGTGGCACGACAGCACCGGCAGCCGCGCTGGGTAATACCGGGGACTTCTACCTGAACAAAACTACCAGCGATCTTTACGGCCCCAAAACCAGTGCGGGCTGGGGAACCCCAAAAAACCTAAAAGGAAATACCGGAGCTACGGGTGCCAAAGGAGCAACAGGCGCTGCGGGTAAAGCCGGGAGTGTTATTTTGAGTGGCACAAGCATTCCAGCCACAACCCTTGGCGTAAATGGGGATTATTATCTTTACAAAACCCTTGGATTATTCTACGGCCCCAAAAGCGGCACGAACTGGGGAACACCGATTAACCTGACCGGCCCCAAAGGGGATAAAGGCGACAAAGGCGATCCGGGTAATGCGAACGTTCTTTCAACCGGCTGGCAAACGATACCGGCGTCAAAATGGTCCGGGGGAAGTGGTGCTGGTGCTACCGAGCTTTCACAACCAGGCGACCTGGGATCTTACTACGGTTATTCTATCGGAATTAGTGAGACGGAATCTCAAAGCGGTGCAATTCTGGTCTATGCAAAGCTTCCGACTTCACCCAATTCAGCTCGCCCGATGCCCATAAAATTTACCTACGGGCCTACCAGCGCCTATAAGGGTATCGTCGAATTACGTTTTGCATATGGCACGACTCCAGGGTTTGCACATTGGATCTTAATCGGTGCTGCCCTGACCAGCGGCAGCTGGAACACCATTACGAAGCCCATAATTAATGACTATTTAGCTAAAATCCAATTCTGCGTCGTACACATACCTTCATCTTCTATTGCGCAGGTTCCCGCATCGACTTTCTCCGACTATAACAAGGTTAAATCAGCATTTCACCTAAAGGATTGAAAATAGTTATCATTGGCTATTTCAACAATTTCGAAACTCATGTTTAAAACTTTCAAAAAAAATGTATAGTCAATCATCAAATCCAATAAAAACAGGATAAGTCTGGTTAATCTAACCTTACAATTTCTGAAAAGTGATTTGAGCAGGATCACCGGGGATATACCTAATAAAACCGGACTATCCTTATCCATTTGCAGGATAAGGGTGGACCGGTTTTTCTGCGATTACTTCACTCCCAACACCCGCAAAGCTGCCAGAAATAAACTTGCCTATCGCTAAATTCTGACAAATTTCAAAAAAAGGAAACGAACAACCAACGACAAAAAGCCTCACCAGCCATTGCAATAAATATGCACAACGATGCAGTTTACTACCCTAAGAAAAAACAGTTTGCCATACAAAACAAAACATTTGGAAAACCTACTGTTCGAGCAATATCTAATTGAGCGCTGCCACCATTTTTACATAAGATCAGGAATAAACATGCAGGAGAATCTAAATCACTCCGCTGATTCCAAGTAGTCGCGTGACAACTTTAACGTTACATGTATAAAAAAAAGGCGCACCATTATTCCAATTAAAACGATTATACCTTAACTTTAGGAGGCAATGTGTCTAGAAAGAATTGATATATACCTATTTAAACGTTTTATTATTTTAGTAAGCATCTAACCCTAAAAACACTGAAATTCTCGAATGTCCTCTTTTAGTTGACTGGCCGTTTGTATAAATATCGACAAACTCCTTCAAACTAATAATTTGTAATAATCGTTAGGTTTTAAAGACTGTCCGGATTTAAAAGGATACCTTTTTGCATACCACCCTGCACGCATGGCTGTTCCAGACAGCTGAATACAGCAGGTTCCAGGTATTATGAAATCATCAAATATACAGTTGGGCACCCATCCTTTTACAGGACTTTATCTATACCTAAGCGGCTTACATTTTCTCCTCTTCATTCGATTTTTTTAAAGACTTAGATGATGATTCGTCTCTATTTTATGACCAACATAAATATTTAAACCCATGGCAAAAAAAATCTCGGCAAAATCAACTGACGCCAAACAAAAGAATCTGGCCTATCACAAAGAAGATGCAACCGGCCAGTTTATGACCACCGATCAGGGCCTTAGAATCAATGATGACCAGAACACACTAAAAGCAGGAGAACGAGGGCCGTCCCTACTGGAGGACTTTATCCTTAGAGAAAAGATCACCCACTTCGATCATGAACGTATCCCGGAAAGGATTGTCCATGCACGGGGATCCGGTGCACATGGTGTTTTCAAAGTCTATAAATCCATGGAAAAATACACCAAAGCAGGCTTTTTGCAGGATCCTTCCAAAGAAACCCCGGTATTTGTACGCTTTTCTACCGTAGCGGGTTTTAGAGGATCAAGTGATTTGGCAAGAGATATACGTGGATTTGCCGTAAAATTCTATACTGAAGAGGGCAATTATGACATCGTGGGCAATAATGCGCCGGTATTCTTTATCCAGGATGCGATGAAATTCCCGGATCTGGTGCATGCTGTAAAACCGGAGCCTCACAATGAAATTCCACAGGCCGCCTCCGCACATGACACTTTTTGGGATTTTGTATCCCTTATGCCCGAATCGGCGCATGCCGTTATGTGGGCGATGTCGGACCGTGCCATCCCCAGAAGCCTTAGAATGATGGAAGGCTTCGGTGTACATACATTCCGGTTCATCAATAAACAAGGGAAATCCACCTTCGTGAAGTTTCACTGGAAACCGCTACTAGGTATGCACTCAGTTGCCTGGGATGAGGCGCAGAAGATTTCCGGGAAAGATTCAGATTTTCACCGGCGCGATTTATGGGAGGCCATCGAAAAAGGGGCCTTCCCTGAGTGGGAGCTAGGGGTGCAGCTGATTGATGAAAAAGATGAACATAAATATCCTTTTGACCTTTTGGATCCAACCAAACTGGTACCGGAAGAAATTGTACCGGTTATCCGGATTGGCAAGATGACCCTGAACCGCAATCCTGAAAATTTCTTCGCGGAAACAGAGCAGATTGCCTTTCATCCGGGACATATCGTGCCAGGCATCGATTTTACCGATAACCCTTTACTTCAGGGGCGTTTATTCTCCTATACCGACACCCAGTTAAGTCGGCTGGGTAGTCCTAACTTCCATGAAATCCCTATTAACCGGTCTATTGTTGACATCCACAATAACCAGCGAGATGGTCATATGCGTCAAACTATTAATAAAGGGGTATCAAGTTATCACCCTAATAGTATCGGCGGTGGTTGCCCGTATCAGGCGATGATGAAAGATGGCGGTTTCACCTCTTACCCTGAAAAAGTAGATGCACATAAAGTACGTGAGCGGAGTGCAAGCTTTATGGATCACTTTGGGCAGGCGACTTTGTTCTTTCAGAGTCAGTCGGCTCCTGAGCAGCAACACATCATAGACGCTTATAGCTTTGAACTCGGTAAGCTCAATTACGACTCAATCCGGCTACGCATGTTGGGTATTCTATCACAAATTGACCAGAGGCTGGCAAAGGCAGTTGGTGTAAACCTGGGTATGGCAGTGCCCAAAACCCCTGAAAAACCAATTAACCACGGGGTACCTGCAGATGCGGATCAAAAAAAGTATGAACCCAAAACGGTCAAACCCGTAATAGATAAATCACCTGCACTCAGTATGGCCGGACAGAAAAATAATACGATTAGTACGCGCAAGATAGCCATTCTCGCTGCAGATGGTGTAGATGACACCAGCCTTATGACAGTTAAACAGGCGCTTGAGAAAGCGGGGGCGACAGTTGATATCATTGCTCCCCATCAGGGGTTCCTAAGTACAAATAAAAAAAATCAGGTCCCAATCCAACAAAGCTTTCTTACTGCGGCCTCTGTTCTGTACGACGCGGTGTATGTGCCTGAAGGCAAAGGGAGTATTGAAGGACTATTACAGGAACCTGAAGCCCTGCATATAATTGATGAGGCGTATCGACATTGCAAAGCGATTGCAGCTGCACCGGGTGCGGCTCCACTAATTGACGCCACCTATTTAGGCCAGAAATTAAAATCAGCAGGAAAGCAGGAACAGGACCCTGGGCTGCTTTTCAATGAAAACAGTCCAAGTCAATTAGGTACCAGGTTTATTAAAGCAGTTGCCCAGCATAGATTCTGGGAAAGAGAAATGGCAAGAAAGGTCCCATCTTAGCGTCCCGGACGCATAGGGGTTCCATATTGGTATGAATAGATTATAAATTATTATTATTTTGAAACAGGCAAATGTTACTACATCTGCCTGTTTCATTTTGTACACATTTAAATCAAAAGACAGCCTTGATAATAAATTATTCAATAGGTTTAATTTATGAATTAAAGGATACTATATTATATTAATCACTATTTTGGCAGTCTAGAAAACTTCCATACATTTATTCTTAACGAGATTAAAAAAGTGATGTTTCATCCTATTATTAATTATGGGAATAAATAATATAATTACAGTTTGATGTTTTGACAAAGAGATTGGCAAAATCGGTTATGAGGAAGATAAACGAAGATCGCCCTTTCAGTTTAATTCGGCATTTCTAGAATCAGGTTATACACCCTGCTATTCCCTTTCATTATAAAAAAACAAAAACAACGCAGGCATTCAATTCCTCTAATAATGAACATTTTAGAGGATGGCCACCAATGATTGCCGATTCACCTCCAGATGTATTTGGGAATCTCATTTTTAAGGGCTGGCTGGAAGTATCAAACAACCAATTTGAAAGAATATCTATACTCGATCAACTTGCGTATATTGCAAACCGAGGTATGGGGGCATTGGCATTCCGGCCCGTCAAAAAGCGCCCTAAAAACACGACCATCAATATTGAGGAGATAATCCGGATTTTAAAACAGTTTCTGAAAAATAAGCAAGAAACAGTAGCCGAGAAGCTAAGTCGTTCAGCATTATTAAATGTTTTTAAAATCGGGACTTCGGCCGGCGGAGCCAGGCTAAAGTTCTTGATAGCTCAACATAAAGTAGACGGCAATATTATACCAGGTGACCTGGAATATTCAGATGATTACCGACATTTATTGGTTAAGCTTTCACTAAATGATGATGAAAAAGGATACAGTAATGAACTGATAACATACCGCTATTACTTAGTGGCAACTTCGCTTAATATAAATATGACAGCGTCCGAACTCATAGAGCACAAACACTTTGCGACAACAGGTTTTGATAGAAAAAAAATACACATTTTAACCGCATGCGGTATGACAGGGTGGGATTTTACGGATGACCCGAAAAATTCCAGTTATGAAAACCTGCTTAAACTTGCCACCGCGCTGAAACCGGCCACATGTACAGATAGAACAATTATATAGACAATGTTGTCTTCGTCAACACGGATGACCATCTGAAGCACCATTCCTTTATGTATGACCAGGATAATTACAGCTAGGATCTCGCTCCCGCTTCTGACCTTAATTATTCCTTCAATCCGCTTTTACATTTTACAAAGACTTCCAGAACACTCTCTACCAATAATAAACGAATGGACATTAACCTCGAAGACCTGTTAACCCTTGCTGATCAATATACCATAAGCAACCCAAAAAGCATTATAAGGAGCACGCAAAACGGGATTATAAGCTGGGAACAGATTGCATAGAAGCGTTAGAGTACCTCAATCTGATCCGGGAAAGGGTCGGGATGCCAGATGTTGACGGCACAAACCTGATGGCAAAAATACGGCAGGAACGCCGCATTGAGCTCTGCTTTGAAGGCCACCGTTATTTTGATCTTCGGCGGTGGAATAGAGCATCCTTGGGAGCTGGCGATGCTCTTGGAATTCTGATAACGCCAAAGACACCGGATAATAATGCCTTTACCTATAAGACGCGGGTGATTCAGGACAGAGTCTGGCAGCCGGCGCTTACGACCTAGCGCATTCCAAGATCAGAGATACAGAAAAATCCAAATATTGAGCAGAATCAGGGTTATAAATAATAGATTGTCCTTCCAGGCTGATCCAAATTTCATTGTCAAAAACCAGGTACCATGCCCGTTGCCTGTACCCGGTTTTTACTTTGGAGAGGTCAGCGCAAAATTAATTATATTTGTCGGTGTAATCAATTTCTGATGCAATTAACATATCAAACCCTATCATATTGAAAAGCGTCAAGCAAGTAAAAACAGAAGCCATCTTTCACAATATTCGGGCATTGGCAGATATACCTTCCTATTACAAGCACAATCAACTTGTTCAGGGAATTATCAATGCCATTGATGATCAGGCTATCCAGAAAGGAGACCGACTTCCCTCCGTCAATACGATGATTAAAGAATTGCATTTCTCCAGAGCAACCATCGTCAAAGGAATCGCGGAATTGATTGACCGGGGCATCATCGGTTCTCAGAAAAGACTGGGGTATTACGTGATGGGCGGTGAAAGTGAGAAAATTCTGAACGTAGCCCTGGTAATGTACAACCTGGATACATTTGAAGAACAGTTTTACCGAAACTTTCGCCATGAACTTAAAAAAAATGTCCGCCTCGACGTCTTTTTTCACCATGGTAATATTGAGACTTTTGAGACGATACTCTCTCAAATCAAAGGTGCTTATGAGATGTATGTCATTGCTCCGATTCCCCATCCTAAAACAAAGGAATTATTAGAATCGATACCAAGAAGTAAATTTCTGATGTTTGACAGGTATGAACCTATGGATGGAGTATTCAATCACCTGACGCAGGAATTTAAAGCGTCTACCTATCGGATACTCGGGCAACTGGCGCCCAAAATACGTGAATTTGAAGAGATCATTTTTTACCATAATCCGGATTCTCTGGACCCAAAAGAAATGGTCGGCTCCTTTAAGAAATTCCTGGTGGATTTTAAAATCAAGGGTAGGGTGGTTCGCAACTATGTACCAAAATCTGTTGAACCCGGAAAAGTATATTTTACGCTGGACAACTTTATCCTCTGGGAGATCATGAAGGACATCAAAGCTAAAAACCTCAAATTTGGTAAAGACGTAGGTGTGCTCTCTCATAATGATGAACCCGCCAAAGAAATTATCGGGATAACCACTTTTTCCACTGACTTTTCCATTATGGGCAAACGCGTTGGGAAGGCGGCAATGAACCGAGAACAAGTTCAGGAGACACTCCCGATGCGCCTGGCCAGAAGAAATACCCTTTGAGGTTATGAATATAGTAACGGTAACCAGCTTTATTGTTTTTATCGCTGTGATTATACTGCTTTGCTGGTACAAAACAAGGAAGCACAAGATCACAAGCTTAAGTAACCTGTTTTTGGCAAACAGGAGCCTGAGCTTTATGTTTATTGGCGGAGGGCTGCTATTTGCCAATATCAATACTGCTACAATTATCGGAGAAAATGAACTGGTCTATACCAATAATATGTCCGTTATGGCATGGGGGCTTACTTCAGTGCTGGCCATGTTGATTGTCTCCGAATTCTTTATGCCGATCTACCTTAGAACAGGCATTGCTACCACCCCCGATTATTTAGAGGCCAGATATGACCGCAGCACCAAAAAAATAGTTTCCCTGATCTTCCTGGTCAGCTATGTCGTCAATTTGTTACCTTCTGTATTATACAGTGGGGCGGTGGCCTTCAACGGCCTTTTTCATGTGTCCACTGCCTGGAACCTGGACTATTGGGCAACGCTTTGGATCCTTATTTGGTTAATGGGGCTGGCGGGATGCCTCTGCGCCGTATTAGGAGGGCTTCGGGCCATTGCTGTTTCTGACACAATACTTGGTGCGGGTATTTTTATAGCCGGTATTATTCTGCCAGTTCTTGGACTGAAATTTCTGGGTCATGGGGACTTGCATGCAGGACTTACCATCGTCCTTAATACAAAAAAAGAACACCTGAATAGTATTGGGTCAGCCACTGACGCAGTTCCATTCCCGACCCTATTTACGGGAATGTTACTGGTAAACCTGTATTATTGGGGAACGGAACAATATATTGTTCAGCAAGTACTGGGTTCTAAGGATCTGGCGTCCTGCCAAAAAGGTATTGTGGTTGCCTGTTTTGGTAAAATATTATCCATCTTACTGCTGAATATTCCGGGGCTTATCGCGGTGCATTTATTCCTTTCTATGACCAATACCGCGGAAGTATTCCCAAATATGGCGAGCCTGGTTTCTCCGCCGTTCTTTTCTGGCTATATAGCTGCCATCATTTTCGGTGCGAGCATTACCACTTTTAATGCCGGCCTGAACAGTTCAAGTACTTTGTTCGTCTTGAATGTCTATCAGCCCTGGCTGGCTAAAAAAGGCAGGGTAGTGCCTGAAAAAAAATTACTTACTGTTGCTAAACGCTTTGAAATTATGGCCTGCCTTGGGGCAGTAATTATTGCGCCTTTTATTTTATTTGTGAGGCACGGCATGTATAATTATATCCAGATGGTCAACGGCTTTTTCAGTCTGCCCATTTTTACGATCATTATTGTGGGTTTTTTGACCAAAAGGGTACCACCAATAGCTGCGAAGATCGGACTGATTTTCTTTATTGTCACGTATGGTGTTCTGCAGGTGGTCTTCCCGGTCAAAATCCATTTTCTGTATTTACTGGCCATTTTGTTTTTTATCACAGCCGCGATAATGCTTATCATTGGTAGATGCTATCCCATGAAAGTACCTTATCAGCAGAAATTGAACAACAAGGTAGATATCCAGCCCTGGAAGCAACGGCATATTTTTGCTGTGGTATTAATTGCGATCATGGTGGGGATTTTTGCACTTTTCTCGCCACTGGGACTGGCTGGCTGACCTGAATATTATGCAGAAAAAAAAGATTGGACATCCATATCGCGATGCCAAAATTGATTATAAGTCAGGTAAAATTACTTTTATATAACAGACCAGAATAGAATGATAATCACTATCTTCGTCTTAAAGGATAACGATAGAAAAATATTACTTTCTAATGAATTACGGCGGCTGTACCGATGGTATTGCCGCTCTATAAATTGATTACAATTATGCGTAGAATACTTACCAGTCTGCTCTTGGTGATTTTCTTTTGTCAGGCATCAGCACAATCAACCAGGTGGCAATTAATGACTGATGGCAGCATCAGATGGCAGGTAAAAGCCGAAGATCCCAAGGAACAGATACATACCGATCACCTGGAAATGAGTGGAAAATTCATCTCTGCCATTGTTACTTATGGGGTAAATGCAGATCATCAGTTGCAGTTGAGCCGAAAACTGATCTTTCCCATGCTCAGGACCTTTCCCAATAATACAAGGGGGAATCTGGAAGCGATTTTTAATCACCGGATGCTTGAAACTGCCACTGAGAACGGACAGCCACTGGAACTCTTTCCAGCAGATTTTTCCTTTAAGGGTATACTTGATATCACCAGCCGTACGAAGGCTGGACTGGAAATAAAGTCCAGTATCTTTCCATCTGTAGATAAAGCCGCTTATGTTGAAACTTACAGACTAAAGAACAACTCCAGTGTGACCATTGAGTTTAAACTTCCGGAACTGGACAGTATCCGAACCACACCCGCTGAAAAGGGCGTTTATGGGGCTTATATTATCAGAAGGACATATTATCCCGAAAAAGCAAAAAATTACACATTGGCGCCAGGCGCTAAAGCCGATTTCTCCATGGTGATTTCTGCCAGAAAGGCCAGTCAGGATCCCTATTACTACGCAGCGGATTTTGAATGGGAAAAACGCCAGCGTTTACTTAGGGAACTTCACGGGAATTTACAATTACAGACGCCCAATGACACGATCAATAAGATGTTTGATTTTGCCAAAATCAGGGCGGCGGAAAGTATATTTGATACAAAACAGGGGCTCATGCATGGTCCTGGTGGTGGTGCCTATTATGCTGCTATCTGGGCCAATGACCAGGCTGAATATGTCAGTCCCTTTTTCCCCTTCCTGGGATACGAAGAAGGCAACGCTTCGGCACTTAACTGCTACCGGTTATTCGCCCGTTATATGAACCCGGAATTTAAGCCACTACCCAGTTCCATTATCGCAGAAGGGACAGATGTCTGGCAGGGCGCGGGCGATCGGGGAGACCAGGCAATGATTGCCTACGGTGCCACCCGCTTTGCAATGGCCTATGCGGATAAAGAAGCCGCCAGAAGGCTCTGGCCGCTGATTACCTGGTGCCTGGAATATCTGGATCGCCAAAAAACACCGGAGGGCGTCATCGCATCTACTTCGGATGAACTGGAAGGTCGTTTTCCGACGGGCAAAGTGAATCTCTCTACCAATAGTCTGGCCTACGCGGCTTATACAGATGCAGCCAAACTCGCAGTACTGCTCGGCCATACAGACAGTTCGACTGTCTATGCCAGAAAAGCTGCACAGTTAAAATTAAATATCGATCGTTATTTTGGTGGCAACGTCCAGGGTTTTAATACATACAGGTATTACAAAGGAAATACAACACTTAGGTCCTGGATCTGTCTGCCGCTGGTCGTTGGGCTTTTCAAGAGAAAAGCGGCCACTATCCAGGCATTACTCTCTCCTTTATTATGGAGTAAGGACGGAATCCTGACAGCGTCCGGATCGAAAACTTTCTGGGACCGTTCTACGCTTTATGCGTTCAGGGGGCTTTTTTATGCCGGGGCCACTGATACCTGTTATAAGTACTTTAGTTATTATTCCCGGATGCGTCTGCTGGGTGAACATGTGCCCTATGCGGTGGAAGCATGGCCGGAAGGAGATCAACGGCAGCTATCTGCCGAAAGTGGCTTATATTGCCGTGCGGTCACGGAAGGATTATTTGGCATTCAGCCTACAGGGTTTAATTCCTTTACCGTGCAGCCACACTTACCTACTGGGTGGCCAGAAATGTCGCTGCTTCATATTAAAGCTTTTGGTCATGATTTTAACCTTCGGGTAAAAAAAGAAGGTAACCATGAACGTATTATTATTGAAGAAAACGGGCGCCAACTTTTATCCAGGAGCTGGGACGGCAAAAAACCGCTCGAGATCAATTTAACGGAGCATCCATAAAAAGGAGATAAGTGAACGGGTAAGATCAGTCTGGGGCTAATACAAAATATTCATGGTTAAATAATCACATGTATAAAAGGCAAATAATGAAAATGAGGACAACTTCAATATCTGCAAAATATAGACGCAGCCTGATTTTTCTGCTATTAGCTCTAACTTCTGCAGCTGCGACAACTGTCAGCTTTGGACAATCAGAAAGCGTTTTGACATTTTCGTCCAGCGATACAGCCCTGGCACGTTCATTTAAGTGGGCGAGCCAAATGGCATTACATTATAAAGGTGCAGTAACCGACCCGGTGGGACCCTGGTATGAATCTGCCTTACCGCCAAGATCGGCCTTTTGTATGCGGGATGTATCTCATCAGAGCATCGGTGGGGAGATACTGGGATTAAAGGCTGAAAATAAAAACATGCTATCACTTTTTGTCAAAAATATTTCTGAGGGAAAAGACTGGTGTACTTATTGGGAGATGAATAAATACGGGAAGCCGGCACCGGAGGATTACCGCAATGATACCGCCTTCTGGTATAACCTGACGGCAAATTTTGATTTAATGACGGCTTGCTGGCGGCTTTATTTATGGACTGGTGACAGTAGTTATATTTCTGGGAAGGCGTTCAGGTATTTTTTTGACAAAACTGTTCACGAATATATTAACCGCTGGGTTTTGCAGGCAGATTCATTACGACTTCGTCCTACGCACCCAAATGCACCTGCCAGTTTTAATATGAAGGAAGCATTCAGCAGGTGCAGGGGCTTGCCTTCTTATTCAGAAGGCGTACATAATATAAAGATGGGGGTTGACCTTGTTGCCGCCATATTCCGAGGTCTGCAGACGTATGCCAGCATACTGGATCATGAAAAGCAGTTCAGCGAGGCTAACCTATACCGGGAAAAGGCAACCGCCTATCAAAGAGAAATCGAAAATAATTGGTGGGACAATAGTGACTCCCTCTATTACACTTATTACAGTGATAATCATAAATTCGGGAAGACAGAAGGGGAGACCTTCCTGTTATGGTTTGATGCTTTAAGAAATGGTGTCCAGAAAACCAAAACAATTGAACATTTATTATCCAAGAGGTGGAATGTAGAGAATTCCTCTTACCTGCCATTGATATTGTATAAGAATGGCTACCCTGAAAAGGCATATGAAGAAATGATGTATCTGAGCAGCCCGGCCACCGCCCGGCGCGAATATCCGGAAGTTTCTTTTGGGGTGGTTGAAGCCGTCATCCAGGGACTGATGGGCATAGAAGGTCAGGCACCAGAAAACAGAATCAGCACTTGTTACCGTTCGGCAAAGATCCAAAATAGTACGATAAAACAGCTTCCGATTCTAGGCACCTTCATCGATGTGGAACATAACGGGCCACAGACGTCCAGCTTGATTAATAAAGGTAATAAATCTTTCACCTGGCGTGCTGAATTTGCTGGCAATTTCAAAAAAGCCAGGGTGGGCAAAAAAACTAAGAAATTACAACATGCTAAAGACGCTAACGGTGGGGCAATCTCCTTTTTGGATATCCCGGTAGGTGCAGGAGACGCAAAGACAGTAAAGATTGTTTCCAGATAAGGGTAAAACGACTAAGTTTATAATATTTCTACAGTAAGCTACAGCGTGGATAAGGCTGGATTGTTTTTCAGTCCACAATATCATTTGGGGAAAAACCTGTAAATCTGATCATAAATCTATTTCAAATTTGACCTGGCATCACCAACCTTATTCAGATCTATACTTGAATTCTATCCCAAGTATTATCTAATTCCCACAATACATATTATAATATCGCATATATAAGCTCAGTTTATCTATAGACGAATGAGTTTTGGGAATATTTTTAACCAAAAAAGAGGAATATTTTTTATCAAATTGGTATTTTAAACTAACTTTGTTAAAACTTAATAATATGGAAAGAAAGATACTTAGATTGAAGGAGGCTAAACCTATTTTAGACAGCATTCATAAGCATTTAGTTAGTTCCATTCATGAAGGCTTCGAAGACTGGCTAAAAATCCGAGAATTCATAAATAATTTTGAGGGTGGTCCCGTGAATTATAAACCACGAACCAAGGCAGGTATTATTCATGAACATATCGAAAAATACATCAGAATAAATTTAGCGGATACGGAAGGCGTAATAATTGACGAATTTAATGGCGTATTTGGCATTCACCTTCAGGATGAGCTTTTTATAAGATTTAAAAAGATGGATAAGGATTATGCTACCAGTAATATAAGCACCAGGCAACACAGAACCTTTATAAAACAAGGTCAGATCGAGGGATTTCCAGAAAAGCCTACATTTTTATTTGCAGGATATCTTCCAGATAATACATGGTCAACCATAAAAGGGGTTTATGTTGCATGCTGGGTGGGGAAAAATTTGGAATGGGTAGACGAGTTTGGGAAATATTCAGTAGAACAAACTATTTTGGACTTTAATGAAAAAGAAAAAGAGCCATTTATAGAAATCGAAAAAAGGATTAAAATCAAAAGAGCAATTGGAGAAGATGAGAAATCTAATCCAGCTAGTTAAACATTTTATAGGCATTCATGAAAAAGTTCAATCCAAAAATATTAAAACTCGCAAGAGAAGCAAGATATATAACCCAAGCCGAGTTGGCTCTAATGCTAGGAGTCGAGCAGGGTACACTTTCCAAAATTGAAAAAGAAATTCTAAATATTGATGCTAATTTGATCCAAAGAATTGCAAAACTTCTTGATTTTCCAATTGAATTTTTCTATCAAGATAGAAAAGTATTATATGTTGAAGGATTTTATCGCAGAAAAATAACAACACCCATAAAATTATTAAAGCAGTATGTTGCACAGATGACAATCGCAGAATGGCATTTCCTGAAACTCATGGATGAGGTAGAATTGCCTGAAACAAAATTACCCAGTTGGGACATTGAAAAAGATGGAGGCCCTGCAATGTGTGCAAGTTATATCAGAGAATTCTGGCAATTGCCGAAAGGAAGAATTGCCAACCTTTCAAAGTTAATAGAAGATCATGGTATTGTAATTATTCCCCTGGACCTCGGTGAAATGGCCGGATTCAGTACATTTATAAATGGAAATATACCTGTGATTTACGTTAATATTTATACTGCCGCAGACAGGTTAAGATTAACCATCGCGCATGAATTGGGGCATTTAATTTTACATTTTGGGAAAAAAATAAGTACAGATAGGGATGCAGAAAAAGAAGCCTACCAGTTTGCGATGGAACTATTGGTCCCTTCGCGAATGATAAAGCCCTATTTTACCAAATTGTCACTTGATAAATTGGCCGATTTGAAATCATACTGGTATGTGTCTATGCAATCGTTACTTCTTTATGCAAACACACTCGGCATGTTAACCAAAAATCAGTATAAATATTTGTGGATACAGATGGGAGCGCTTGGTTATAAAGTAAAAGAACCAGTCTCAATACCAAAAGAAAAACCTGCACTTATAACTGAAATTATACACGCTTATACAACTGAATTGGGTTACAGCAAAAATGAGCTAGCATCCATTTTGCAACTTAATATTCCTGAACTTGAGCATATGTATTTCAATGGAGAACATAGACTCAAAATATTACGTGGCAAGTTATAATCATGACAAACGCACCATTTGGAGAAATAACCCCCAAATCTCATCATAAATCTATTTCAAATTTGACCTGGCATCACCAACCTTATTCAGATCTATACCTGAAGTCAGTCCCAGAGCATCTGTAAATGTATTATCATGGGCAATAACCACTAAAGTGCCCTGGTATTTTTGCATAACAGCAGTTAAGATTTCAAGATTCTGTATATCCAGATTATTGGTTGGCTCATCCAGAAATATCATATCCGGGGCCTGCGCGGTAATAGCCAGACAGCATAGCATCAACCGCATTTTTTCGCCGCCACTCAGGGTGCTGCAGCGTTTATCCCAAAAAGATGCAGTAAACAGGAACCGCGTTAGCCAGCTATTAATTTCATGTTCCTGTAATCCAGTAGTTTTATACTTTTCTGCCTGCTCAAATACCGTTAAGTTGTCATCGATTAATGCATAGTTCTGGTCAATATAGACCTTCTTTGCCTCTGCTCTATATAAACGCCCGGCGCTGGTGCTTAATTCGCCCAACATTAGTTTTACTAATGTTGTTTTCCCGGATCCATTGCGTCCTGTTATCGACAAACGGTCTCCACTGGTTACTTCAAAATTTAATGCATTTTCCCAAAGAGGCTCCCCTCCGTAACCAAACTGAATATTTTCCCCTTTGAGCATTATTTTTCCATGATGGAGCCCTGCATTTTCAAAGCGCAGTTTTATTTTATCCATGTCAGGAACAGCGGCCCTCAATTCACTGGATGCCTCCTGCAAGCCGGCCAGCTTCTCACTGTGCATGGCTTCTAAACGTGCCGTACTGTTTTGAGCATTATTTCTAAGGGAATTCATGACGATGACAGGCATTCCTGCTTTTTCCTGTTTCTTTTTTCCCCGTGCATCCAGTTTCTGTTTCCGCTCGGCCGTCTGCCTGGCAACCTCCTTCGCTTTACGAACCGCTTTAGCCGTTTGTTTAATATCCTGCTTAAGTGCATCAGCTGCTATTTGTTGCTGGACTTGATAAAAACTGTAATTACCCCCATAAGTATGCAGTCCATGTTTATCTAATTCGCAGGTGGTATCCGGCAGATTCAGTAAGCTCCGATCGTGACTTACAAGGACCACTGCGCCCTTGAAGGTTTTGATAAATTCATACAGGCGCTGTCTGGATGGACTATCAAGATGATTGCTGGGTTCGTCAAGCAGAATAATCCCCGGCTGATGCAGTATAATCCCGGCCAGCAAAACTTTCGTCTTCTGTCCCCCGCTAAGACTGCTTAATTTTCTGTTCCAATCAAATACTGGTAACCCCCAGTATCTTAAAGCCTGTTCACAGCGCGCTTCTATCTCCCAGTCATCATCCAGGATTGTCATATTATCTTCCGTCACCTTCCCATTTAAGATCGCCTGAAGGGCATGTAGCTTATCACTTACCCTTAGGGATTCGGCGATCGTCAGCTCATCCAACTGACCAAAATGCTGCGCAACATAATAGGGTGGGGTACTGGCAGTAATCTGACCTTCGGTCGGTGATAATAAACCCGCCATTAACTGTAATAATGTGGATTTACCCGTGCCGTTTTTACCGATTAAGGCAATTTTATCCTGCTCAATAGAAAGCTGAACCTGCTGAAATAAAAGTGATTGGTGCTGATGCTTAAAAGCAACATTTTGAAGGAGCAACATAATTTCTTTTCTTTTAGTAATCCACTTAAAACAGTGTGTGTTCACGCACCGAGTTCAAAGTAGATCATGGAATAAGGGAATGCACTTCGAGAAAGGCATTCAGTTATCATTGGAAAGAAATTATATTTTCATCTTTTTTGTTTTAAATCCAGTGCAAAAATACCGTTTTTTTTTATAATTCAAAGGAAAAAAGAGCTGAAAAACCAAAATTACACATGAGGTTATTTTACACCAGGTGGTTATTTTATTATATTACTCTGTTTTCAGACTTTTTACAGGATTCATTAACGCGGCTTTAATTGTCTGGATACTAATCGTAATTAATGCGATGAGTACGGATAATGTGGCGGAAAAAATAAATATCCACGCGGACAAATGTATCCTGTAATCATAGCCCACCAGCCATTTGTTCATCGCGAAATAACCAAGGGGTATGGCCACACAAACGGAGATTAAAACCAGCAAAATCAATTCCCTTGATAATCGATGCCAGATCACTAGCACAGATGCACCAGGTTGTTTGCGAAAGCCGATGTTTGTCCCGTCTAAGTTCGACTATACTGGTTGTCTTGCCCCAGACAGCATGAAGTCCCTCCGCAAATTCAGCAGCGTTTTTAGTCCAAAGGCATTTACTTAACCTGCAATCGCTTTGCGGGAGGCCTGATTTTGCGCCTGCTCACTTTGCGCTTCCTTTTCAAAATAATCCAGCACTTCTGACCAGTTATGTACCCGGTCATATTGTGATTGCAGCGTATTGTGATGGGCATGGAACATAATAGGCTTACCAATGAAGGTATCCAGATTCTTGGTATGATCATCAATCATATAATCTGTATTGATGATACTTTTATCCCCACATAATACCAGATGCCGCCAGTCAATATATGGAAAATGTTCCTTTAGCCATTCATGCTTCTCATATAAAGAGAGTGGAAATTCCGTGGCTGCGGATACGATATACACCTCATAAGTTTCCATTAATTTGGCCACCGCCTCTACGGCACCAGGCATTACAGCGAGGTTTCTGAAAAAACCGGGGGCATTCACCATTTTACGAGCGATGCGATCTTCGGGGAATGCCTCTGCACCCGATAAGCCTTGTATCGCATCCACGCTGGTTGTGATGCCATAAATGTCTTTATAAAACTTAACTAATTGCGATTCAACATCTGCAATGACACCATCCATATCTATTGCAATGGTCTTTCTCTTATTATTTGTTTCCATGGCACAAAGTTACATAAACAATTGCATAATATTGCATCAAATTTGCAAATTATTGCACAATATTGCATATTTTTGCAGCATGATAAAAGAAGAACGATTAAGGCTGATTCTTGAAATTCTTTCCAATGACCAAAAGGTATTACTTTCTACACTTAGTGAAAAACTAAATGTATCAGCAGATACCATCAGAAGAGACATTAAATCACTGTCAGACCAAGGATTATTAAAAGCAGTTAGGGGTGGAGCAGTGCCTCATTCTTCAGTGCCAAGGCACTTCAGGGCAAGGGAGCATTATGATACTGCTTCTAAACAGCTAATTGCTTCAAAGGCTTTGCCCTTTTTGAAAGCAGAACAGGTGGTGTTGTTTGATGGCGGTACATCGACACTTGCACTTGCAGCCCTCATTCCAGCGGATATGAAAATCACTGTTATTACCCATAGTTTCCCCATTGCCAATATACTGGAAGACCATCCCTCGGTGGAATTAATTTTTGCCGGTGGGCGCCTTAATAAAACTTCTTTTACCGCTATGGGACAGGACACCATCCGTGCCTTCAGAAACATAAGAACTGATCTGTGCTTTCTAGGCATCTGCAGTATACACCCCCTGCTGGGCATTACAACCAAGGATTATGAAGAGGCAGCCCTGAAAAAGACAATGGTCGACATGTCTAAACAGACCATTGCGCTATCTACTTCAGAAAAGATTGATAAAGCGGATAATTATTATATCTGCGCCGTTACAGAAATCGATTCGGTGATCACTGATAAATTACCAACCGCAGATAGCCTTGCAGCCTATAAGGAAGTCGGACTAACCATTTTATAGGGCAAGGTGGATCATAAGGAGCAAATCCTGTTCAGCGGCTGGTGCCACCATGAAGGTAAAGTTTTCGAATCATTTATTCAATTTGGTAATATAAATATTTTAATTTGGTTACCCTAATTTGTATTAAGTTTGCACTTAAACAACAATTAAGTGCGTAAAATAATTATAGCAGTCATCAGCATATGTTACAGCGCGGTAGGCTATGCAGAGAAAAATCAACAGGTAAACATTCATGGCGTCATAAAAGATGCCTATTACGGGCAGCCTTTGTCCGGGGTAAGCATAGAAATTTTATCCGAAGGCAGCGTACGAATAGCAGACAGCCTAGGGCAATTTACATTTACACCCAAGGAACCATCAGGGAAGCTGTTATTTGTTTTATCACATACCGGCTACCTGAGTGATACCTTCGAACTAAAAAATCAATCCGAACTGCAGACAATTTTATTAATACCTGTCAGCACTGGTTTAGAGGACGTCACGGTAAACAGTACTTCACAGCGGCGACTGGCCAAAGAAAACCCGGTTGCCATGGTCACTGTTCATGAGAAACAGCTGGACCAATCAATTGCCAGCAATATAATGGATGCCTTGATTAAAAACGTACCCGGCTTAAAAACCGTCAAGACAGGTCCCAATATATCCAAACCCTTTATTCGTGGTCTCGGATATAATCGGGTATTAACGCTATATGACGGTTTGAGGCAGGAGGGACAACAGTGGGGAGATGAGCACGGAATAGAAGTCGATCCCTATCTTATTGCTCATGCAGAGGTGATCAAGGGGCCTGCAAGTCTTATGTACGGCTCTGATGCCCTGGCCGGTGTTGTGAGCTTATATCCCTTTATACCTAAAACACCAGATGGGATAATACGGGGTAGATTAACCAGCGAATATCAATCCAACAATGGATTGATCGGTAATGGATTAAGGTTTTATAACCGGGGTAACCATTGGTACTGGATAGGTTCGGGAAGCTATAGATTAGCCAAAAACTATAAAAATGCAGTGGATGGCAGGGTCTACAATACCAACTTTAAGGAAGGATCTGCTGCTTTTTCTTTAGGTCACACTTCACGCTCGGGTCATACAGCCATTCACTTCACTTTGTTCAATGACTTACAGGGAATCCCGGACGGTAGTAGAGATTCTCTGACCAGAAAGTTCACCCGGCAGGTAAAGGAAGCCGAAATGGATGATATCAAAAACCGCCCGATCGTATCTGGTCAGGTATTAAATAGTTACCAGTTAAGTGTGCTTCACCAAAACATCCAGCATTACCGGATCTATACAAAGAGTGAATACCGTCTGGGTAAAGGAAATCTGGCAAGCCTTCTGGCCTGGCAGCAAAATAGCAGAAAGGAGTTCAGTCATCCGAAATATCCTAACCAGGCAGGTATGGCTGTTAAGCTAAATACACTTAGCTACGACGTAAAATACAGCATGCCGATGCAGGGTAAAGTATCGGTCAGTCTGGGTTCAAATGGTATGTATCAGGTAAACAAAAACGGAGACGCTACGGATTTTCCCATTCCGGATTATAAAATCCTGGATATGGGCGGCTTTATTTTTGGCAAATGGAAACAGGACCGTCTTACCATCAGCGGGGGCTTACGTTACGGACTTCGTACGGTGAGAAGTGCAGACTTCTTTCTCATAAGGGATGAAAAGAATGGTTTTGACAGAAAGGCAGAAACGGCTGAGGCAAATGCAGTATTGCAATTCCCAGCTTTCAATAAAATATTCACCGGGACATCCTACAGCCTTGGCGCGGCTTATGTATTCAATGAACACTTTAATTTAAAGGCAAATATCGCGCGCGGTTACCGTGCACCCAATATAAGTGAATTAGCCGCTAACGGACTTGATCCCGGTGCCCATATTATTTATAAAGGTAATAGGGCCGCTAAACCGGAATTCAGTCTTGAACAGGACATTAGTTTCGAACTGGATTATAAACAGGTGCAGGCTACTTTAAGTCTATTTCACAACCAAATCAGCAACTATATCTATTTTACGGAATTAGTGGATGGTAATGGACAATCTACCCTTGACGCACAGGGTAACAAAACACTACAGTATCAGCAATCAAATGCCAGATTATACGGATTAGAACTCAGCTCCAGCATTTACCCGTTTGGTGAGCAATATCTTTTTTGGTCAGGCAATCTGACGCTTATTTATGGCGTCAATAGTAATCCGGCTTATCAACACCAGGGCACTCAGGGCAGATACCTGCCACTGATTGCCCCTGCGTCGATATTTAACAGTATTACACAACAAATTAAATTCAAAAATTCTGTCCTGACTGATACCAAAGTCAGTGCCGAATTAGAGATAACTGCGGCGCAAAACAGATTTTTAGGCCTCTTCGGTACGGAATCAGCCACAGCTGGTTATACTTTATTAAATTTAACCGCAGCAACTAGCGTCACTTTATACAAACATAAATTCGATATTCATTTCGCGGTGAATAATGTAACGGACAATGTATACCAGCGTAATTTGAGCAGATTAAAGTACCTGGAATATTATGATGAATCTCCGGGGAATCACAAGGGCATTTTCGGTATGGGCAGAAATATTTGTGTGAAGTTAATTTATCAGTTGGGCAAGCGGTGATCTGCTTTCTACCGACCGGTTTCGCAGGTGGTGGTGATGCTGCTATGGAGGAACTTCCGGGCATAATTGTACTGACAAGTCAGAAATTATGCTGCTTGCAACTATGACTCCCTGATACAATAACCCCTGGTACATTTAATTGCCGCCTGCACTCACGGAAACCTTGTTTTGCATTTACTCGTTATTTCCTTTTTTTTATGATTGGGCGACAAATTTAGATGGCTAACGTTAT
>DATJDF010000113.1:0-1892 GCA_035497555.1 Arachidicoccus sp.
ACAACTTTATGATTCAGCGGTATCGCGAAAAAATGAGCTCCTTGCACATATGGAAACACTTGGCAAGGAACTCTGGCCAAAGTATTTTGGGGATAAAACCATGCCTGATGATTCTTTAGTACTTATCCGGAAATTAATCGACACGCTTTCAATGGACCATGTAGCACCGGCAGATTTCCAGTCAGCTATTGAAAAAATACTTCCGAAACTAACCGCCTTCATTGAAGATAAAAAGCTGTTGTATCTGGATCCTTCCAAACCCCTCGTGGTTCGAAAAGAACCTGCTTACATGGCCGGGGTAGCCGGAGCTTCCATCAGTGCGCCAGGTCCTTACGATAAAAATGGGAATACTTATTATAATGTAGGAAGTCTGGCAGGGTGGTCACCGGCAAAAGCAGAAAGCTATTTGAGAGAATATAATAATTATACGATTCAAATCCTGGACATCCACGAAGCCATTCCGGGTCACTATACGCAACTGGTATATGCCAATCGTTCTCCCAGCCTGGTCAAGTCTGTTTTTGGAAATGGAGCCATGATTGAAGGCTGGGCAGTATATGGTGAACAAATGATGATGGAAAATGGCTATGCGAACAACACATCGGAAATGTGGTTGATGTGGTATAAATGGCACTTACGAACCGTTTGCAATACCATTCTCGATTATAGTGTGCATGTAAAAGATATGAGCAAAGAAGAAGCTATGGATCTCCTTGTTCGGCAGGCATTTCAACAAAAAACGGAGGCTGAAGGCAAATGGAACCGTGTTAATCTAAGCAGCGTACAACTCGACAGTTATTTCGCTGGTTATAAAGCAATCTATGAACTCCGGGAAGCATTAAAGAAAAAAGAAGGGAATCATTTTAATCTGAGGTCTTTTCATGAAACCTTCCTGAGCTTTGGCAATACACCTGTAAAGTATATCGGGGAAAGAATGCTCCATCCGGGATCTTAGACGGAGATCACAAGCAAATATTCCTTAGCTGCTGCTTAGATCTTTCTACCATAGTAACTATGTTTATTAACACAATAAACCTGCAAGATTTTAGTCCTGCAGGTTTATTGAAGTCCTCTTTGATTTAAATTAATTCACTTTAAAGCGCCAATTAAATTTATCTTCAACCCGTCCGTAACGGATATCATCCAATTGCTTTTTAATCAAAGGCGCCACTTTCCAGGTAGCTACTTCAGATAAATGAAGGGTTTCGTCCTGGTAAGTAAGATCTGAAATAAATGACATAGATGCCGCTGTACCACTCCCGAAAGCTTCCTGTAATTTCCCTTCTTTTTGAGCCTGAACCAACTCGTCAATGCTCACCGGCCTTTCTTCCACAGGAATATTATTCTCCTTCAGTAGTGAAATGATGCTGGCACGCGTTACGCCGGCAAGGATAGTGCCGTTGTTTAAATCCGGTGTCAGCGCTTTTCCGTCAACGATAAAGAACACATTCATAGTGCCGATTTCCTGAACATATTTATGTTCGATGGCATCAGTCCATAAAATCTGATCGTATCCCATCTTCTTCACTTCGTGAGAAGGCAACATACTAGCGCCATAATTTCCGGCTGCCTTTGTAAAACCAATGCCACCTTTTACCGCACGTACATATTTGTCCTGAACATAAATGCGAACAGGTTTATTGTAATAAGCGCCTGCCGGGCTGGTAATAATCGCAAACCGATAGGTTTCCGAAGAACGGACACCAATAAATTCATCCATGGAAATCATAAATGGGCGGATGTATAAAGACGTTTCGTCTTCACCCGGAACCCATGCTTCATCTAATGCGATGAGTTGACGGAGGCCCTCCATAAATATATCCTCAGGTAACTCCGGCATATCCATACGTTGTGCAGAAACATTCAGGCGATGAAAATTATCAATGGGCCGG
>DATJDF010000114.1:0-4410 GCA_035497555.1 Arachidicoccus sp.
CGTGATTAAAGACTACTCTGTTAATCATCAGGATGGAGTTATTTATGATCCCAGTAGCCTCGCGACATGGAAAACTTTTAATGAGGTGAGTAACGCTGTCTGCCCTGCTCCAGATAAGAATTTTTATAAGGCGACCCCTAATGGTCTCGATATACCGATTCAGATATACCAATGGTTGGGTGTAATTGTCGAACCCTCCTGGCGACTGGAGGGACAATACTGGTCTAATGGTTATAATGACGTTCAGTTGCCGGAAAATTATTAATGGATTTACCTAACGGATTTAATTATAAACAAGACTGGATTAAACGGGGTTTTATAAGAAAATGAAATAAGATGAAAAAATTGAATCTTCTACTGGGGTTACTAATAGGCATAACGGTTATTGGCATAGCCAGTTGTAAAAAGTATGCATTCGATGTGGCGGATGGCTACGGTGTTGATACGTTGAAAGAGCATATTACGGTGGACACTTCGGATTCCCGTCCCGATTTCAGTATGCTCGCAAAAGCAAGGCTGTTTCCGGGACTGGTGGATGCAAATGAAGCAAGGCTCAAGGATTACACTGTTACCATGAATCTGAATTATCGCAATGAAGCTTATAACCGGTTGCGTATAAGTGTACTGCCGCAACCACTTTTTAGTACCGGTATGTATGCAGCTCCCGGAGAACCCGTTATTATTGACGTGCCAGCAAATGGCAAAGGGCTCATGTGTCAGATTGGGATGTGGACAGATGACCTCAGTGCAACGACACCCAGACAACGGGAGCCTATTATTTACACCGTTAAAATGCTTTTCCCAGGAAGGAACTATGTAAGGAACCTCTTCGGTGGAAATATCTATATCAGAACGGCATTTCCGATTAGTGCTCCTGTTACCCTTAAATTCAACGGGGCATGCAAAAGTCCGGATTTTATTTTGGGGAAAACGGATCCTGCTGCCTGGAAAAAGGAAATGGAGCAGACAAAAATTCCCTGGTTTGAGTTTGCATCAAAACATATTGCCTTTACACTGCCAACCGATAAAATGGTGGCTTATTTTCAAAAGCATCCTGATGTTGATCCGATTGCACAGCTGAGTGCCTGGGATCAGATCATTGAAAGGGATTATAATGAATGGGAAGGGCTCTCCGATACTGCGACAGATGAATTAGATAAACCTGTGGATCTGCCATGGCGGGTTGTATTGGATATTCAGCCAGTAGTAGGTTACGGACATAGCGGATTCCCTGTGGTAGCTCAAAATGATAATGAATGGTTTACCGCCGCAATGATTGCTACAGATACGGTATCCATCTGGGGTACCTTACATGAGATCGGTCATAATAACCAGCAAGGTAGTTATTGGAGTTGGAGTACACTCGGTGAAACAACAAACAATTTATTTTCTATAAAAAGAGCCCATAGAATAGGTATTAAAAATATTGCCGCACTACATCCGGCATTGACCGGAGCGGTGAGAGACGGGCTAGAATATACGGCAGGAAGCAGTGATTCGAAAAAATTTGACCAAGATCCTTTGGTGGATGATCCATTCACCAGGATGGTACCTTTTATGCAGTTGTTTGACAGGATACAACGCTTTGACGGGAAGGCGGACGGATTTGGACTGATGCCCTATTTATATAGAAGAGCAAGACATGCACAACGCTTTTCCTTAACGGACTTAGACGAACATGACTTTTTATATGAGGCCGTGTGTGAATATACCCATTTAGACTGTTACAAGTTCTTTTTGGCCTGGGGCATCAATATTTCCTCACAATCCAGGGCAAGAATGGCTGCATTTTATCCCAATAAGCTACAGACGGATATCTGGAATTACAATCCGCTAACGAAAGCTGGAGGCAACAACACTGTAGATTATACTATTCCAAGGAATGAGTGGTTAGTTGATTTTGATTCCCAGGAGGTAAATGGCGAAGATGGCCATGCGAGCAATGTTCTTGACGGCGATATCAATACCTTCTGGCATTCCGAATGGGCCAATGCTTCACCGCCATATCCGCATTACCTGTTAATTGACATGACGGAGGAAAGAGAAGGTTTGCATGGGGTTTACTTTACAATGAGGCAGAATAGTAGCGGAACGCGCCCTTCGCATGTGGAAATCTGGCTGGGACCGGATAAGGATCATTTGGTGAAATATACCGAATCAGATTTGGTATCTCAGAACGCACAACAGGCAGTAACATTTGCGACTCCGCAGACTTTCAAGGTATTTAAACTCGTATTTACAAAAGGTCAAAATGCAGGTTCAACTTTCGCTTCAATGGCAGAAATAAATGTGTTCTAATTTGACATATTTAGAATAGGCGTCTCGCAACTTACAGTTTTACGATCACAATTAGAAATTACGATTATGAACAATATGGCAATAATTAAAAAGATGGGATTTGGCGTGCTATCCATGATACTGTTGGCCACTGCATGTAAGAAATATGCGGATCCGTCACCTTATTTTGAGGAGTATGGTGCTGACAGTACCGGGACCCAAAGAAAGGTTTTGATAATAAGTATTGATGGTGCTAGTGGTGCGGTTATGAAAGCGGCTAAATTGCCAAATATTGAAGGCCTGCTGGAAACGGCGAAATATTCCTTTGCTGAAATCAAAGAGGTCAAAGCGACTGATGCAGCAACCTGGACAACCATGTTGACAGGCGTTGGCTTTTCAAAACACCAGGTTTATGACAGTTCCTTTCAGTATGTTCCAGGTGGTGATGTTAGTCAGGGGGAAGATGAGGTTACGCCTTATTTTCCAAATACACTCAATTATCTGTTGCAACAAAAACCGGAGTATAAAACTGCGCTGGTAACACCCTGGCCTGCACTGGCTCATTATAGCAGGGTTGCGGATCATTCGCTGGCAGTGAAAAACGATGCGACGGTAAGAGATTCAGCTGTGCGTATTCTGAAAGAAAACACACTGGGCGTAATGATTTTGGATTTTAATAGTGTAGAATTAGCAGGCAATGCTGGGAAATTTGATCTGAACGACCCCGGTTTTAAATCGGCACTTGACAAAGTGGACAGCTATATCGGAGATGTAGTCAAAGCGGTTAAAGAAAGAGATAATGCTGCAAATGAAGATTGGTTAATCATGGTGACGACTAATAGAGGCGGTAGTGTTACTGATCCGCAGAATGGCTTTATCATTGCCTCCAATTCTAAATTAAAGAAGGAAGAATTAAAAAAGGTAGGCCTTAACACGATTCATTTTCTGTCGAATGCAGGAAATCATGTCTCCAGCTATGTGCCTGATGACAAAGGCCTATATAATATGGGTTCTGATAAAGATTTTACGGTACAGTTTCAGGTCAATTTTAAGAAAGGATTTAGCTGGCCGGGGTTCTTGGGTAAAAGCACAGGGCTAGACGGCTCCAAAACAACTGGCTGGACCTTTATGCAGGTTACTGGTAATTACGCTGTAGTATTTGGTGGAACAGATAATGGCGGAAGCGGAAAGCAACAGATAAATGCGACAGCAACGACCGGAGACAATCGGTGGCATACCATTACTTTAACGGTAAAGACCGATGCGGGCAAAAGAACTGCCACCTTATATACAGATGGGGCCTTTGATGTGTCTGCTGATATAACTTCAAGAGGGAATCTAAATACAGAGTCGCCACTTCGATTAGGTTATAATAAGATTGACGGTTCAATGAATCTAGATTATCATTTGGTCGATCTTGAAATTTTTGATAAAGCGCTGGATGCGAGTACGATTGCAGCAAATATTGCCTTGAAAGATATTACGAAGCACCCTGATTACAAAAACCTAATTGGCTATTGGCCAGTAGATGACGGCGGTGGAGGCTTGATTGCCAATAAAGCGCCTGTCGGATATGATCTTCAGTTGACTGGACCTTTTAAATGGGAAGCGTTGGGTGCGGATGTTCCGGTAAGCATGGTTCCCACAACTTCAATAGATCCGTCGGTTGTGCCTGTCACAGTGGATGTAGTTGCCAATATGTTCTATTGGTTGAAAATTGAACCCATCGGCGACTGGAGTCTTGATGGGGCCCCCTGGCTGACTAGATTTGAAAGGGAAATATATCAGCAATAGATTTTGAGAATAACCCTGAATAATGATGGCCTTTCGGCTTTTAATAAGTTCGAAAGGCCCTTTTTATGGCAGGAAAGGAGCCGACAGCTTCCCGAAAAGCAAATTTAGGGTAGTGTATAAGTCAAACTTATTTTAACAATGGTTCCATTTCTTATTTTTTTAGCCTTTCCCAATGGTTTTCCTATTATTTCTGTTTTTCCAGTAATTCGCACCAATAAATGTGTTAGTTATGTCCATCAGACAGATAAAGTCAACTCTATGCCTTATTCAGATCTGTTGAGTCATATTATTACCGAAGTTTCGGAAAACACTTGACGAATTTGAAACGGAGCAGGATGT
>DATJDF010000115.1:0-2209 GCA_035497555.1 Arachidicoccus sp.
TTGAAAAGCTTACAGACAGCACCAGCAAACTCAGTATGCACGTCATTTATGAATCAGTCGCCCAAAGAGACCAGGTCTTGGCCCTGCCTTTCGCCCAGGGTATCAATTGGGCCCATAACCATTTGCAGGATATCGTAAGCAAATTAAAATGATGAGGCCACAAAGGCACGAAGACACAAAGAAAGGAGGAAAAAACTGAGCGCCTTCGTGTCTTAGTGGCAAAAACAAAACAAAACAAAACCTCTTAGCGCCTCCTATGTTTGCAAAAGGCATAAAAGATTTTTAATAATGAATCAGGATACCAATAAATTTGATGTATAAAGTGAAAAAAGGGTGAGAGCGAATTCCGTGCCTAAACAACTTTTAAAGTATGTTCTCACAAAGATAATGCCTCACTCTTTTTTATCCTTTCGAGTTTGAACAGAATGTAAGGAATACGGCTTAGCGGTATATCCAGAATATCCAACCAGGAGACAAAACGAAGCAGGATTTTTCACTTTTAATTTTATTCACTTTTAAAAAATTAATGGGTATGAAGAAAATTGTAAAGCAGGTGGTGGGTATAGATGTTGCCCAAAAGGAATTGGTCGTTTGCCTTGGCCGCATGTTAGACGACTTTAGTAACGAACTTTATGCACACAAGACATTTGCCAACACAGCTAAAGGTTTTTCAGCCTTACTGCTTTGGGTGAAAAAATTTACCACTGACGCCGTTCCCGTTCGCTATGTGATGGAAGCAACCGGTGTCTATCATGAATCACTTGCTTATTTTCTGGATGCAAAAGGCTATGAATTAAGCATCATTCTGCCCAATAAAATCAGTAACTATTTTAGAACATTAGATATAAAAACCATTACGGACAAAACTGCTTCCGAAGCAATTGCCTTATTTGGCCTGGAAAGAAAATTACAAAACTGGAACCGGCCCAAAACGATTTTTAAAAAGATGAAGCAGCTCACCAGGGAACGGGATCAAATCGTGCAGGAGCGCACTATGGTAAAAAACCAATTGCATGCGGAACAGGCGGAGGCGGAGCCAAATAAATCAACTGTTGCCAGAATAAAACAACGTATTCTATTTCTAAATAAACAGGAAAAAGCGATTAAAGAAGAGATTGCAGTCTTGATAAGAAGTGAAAAAGAATTAAAAGATAATATAGAATTAATTTGCTCTATATCAGGCATAGGAGTATTGACAGCAGCAACAGTTCTGGCGGAGACCAATGGTTTTGAATTAATCCGCAACAAACGGCAGCTTGCCAGCTACGCGGGCTTTGATATAAAGGAAAAACAGTCCGGAACTTCTGTAAAAGGCAAGCCAAGAATCTCCAAGCATGGTAATAAATATTTACGGAAATGTATGCACCTTCCCGCCCTTTCGGCCATCAGGCATGATGATCATTTCAAAACAATATTTGTAAGGCTGGTATCCAAACATGGCGTAAAGATGAAAGGCGCCGTTGCTGTACAGAGAAAACTTCTGGAAATGACCTATACCATTTTTAAAACAAAAAAGAAATACGATAAAAGCTATTTAAGCAGAACAGAACAAGAATATAGCCAGCAAGAAATGGCTATGGGATAAAAAAAGAGAAATGGCTTAAATAAATAAACCGTTTCTCTTTCCAGGCTGGCATAGAACCGCCTTAAAAACAAAAATAAAAAAAAATAATCAAATTGCTTGGATCTTAACACAGAATCTTTGTGCCTTAGTGGCAAAAAACAAAACAAAAAACCTTATCGCCTTCGTGCCTTAGTGGCAAAAACAAAAGCGGCAAAACAAATTAAAAAAATGAAATACAGGAAGCTTTCACAGGAAGAAGAACAAATAGGCAGCATCATAGTCAACGCCGCTTACAATATCCATAAAGAATTGGGTCCCGGACTGCTTGAAAAAGTCTATGAAATATGCATGGCACATGAACTTAGAAAAGCGGGTCTTGATGTACGGCGCCAGATTGATATTCCTATTATTTACGATGGTATTCAATTTGATGAAGGCTTACGACTGGACTTGCTCATAAATGATTTAGTAGTAGTGGAGTTGAAAGCCGTTGATTTGGTAAACCCTGTTTGGGAAGCTCAGATTATCAGCCATCTAAAGCTTACCAGACTTAATCTGGGTTATCTGATTAATTTCAATGTACCTCTGATTAAAACTGGAATAAAAAGATATAGAAATTAATGAATCGTCATAAAGACACGAAGA
>DATJDF010000116.1:0-24757 GCA_035497555.1 Arachidicoccus sp.
CAGTTCAATTTTTAATATCGAGCTTAATAATTTATTTTTCTTTTCCGAGCTTCTATATTCCAATGCGCAGCCACCTTGCCTTCCTTGATCACTGCCGCTTCATCATATAAGGCAACAGTAGGACAAATATGGAATGGTAAAGCATACAAGACATCTCCCACTTTTAGGATGGCTGGAGAAGCGCTTTCAGGCTTCACAAACCGAACATTTAGATGCTCTTCACTATGAAACACTTCATTTAGTAATGGTGCATTCAATATTTTCACTCTGGGAAACAGCATTTCCGAAGCAACTGCTTTCGTACCCAGGTCCGTTGTATAGGTATCGTTATCCAGTGCTGATATCACACGTGTGAGCACCAGTGCGGCCGGCTTAAAAGGTAAATCCGGGAAAGCTTCACTGTAGCCTGCATCCCAAAAGACAAAGGTTCCCGGACTTACCTGTGCATTTCGTCTGTGTAAATGCGAATTAAAAGAGGGTGAACCGCCTATAACCAGTTGCATAGCCATATCCTCGCCGCGTATCCCATTCAGTTTTTCAAGGAGTTGGTCAACAGCCTTAAACTGTAAATCGCTGATTAACTGACGCTCCAGTGGATCCTTTATCTTCAGATGCCCATCATAGACATGTAGACCTACCACCTCCAATCCCGGTAATTCCTGAATCAGCAGGTAGAGTGCCTCTGCTCTTTCAGGTGGGGCCCCACTGCGGTGCATGCCATTGTCAATATCCAAAAACAACCTGAGGTTTACCCCTGCTCTGTTCGCTGCCTGATTTAGTTCTTCTGCGGAACCCTCATTATCTACGAGACAGGAAAATAAGGAAGCTGGATATTTTTTAATTAGGGCAATCCAGCGATTACATTTGGGCCCCACAGGCTGGTAGGCCAATAAAATATCCGCCGCTCCTATTTGTGCGAGCATCTCGGCCTCTGCGATGGTCGCACATTTGAATTTATTGATATAATGCTTTTGAAGTAATTTACATACTTCCGGCATTTTATGAGTCTTCACATGTGGCCGGATCCGGCTATCATCGCCGACCATTTTTTTTAATTGCCGGATATTTTCCACCAACCGTTCATAATAGATCATCAGGCATGGAGAGTCAAGTGACTCATAACCTTTTATCCGGTACCAGTCCGCTGATTCAGTTTCAGATTCCAAAGATTTTGCCATTCGTTTACAATAATTGTGTTCGTTACTGAATTAATAAGATGGCTAAGCCATCCTTCCCTTAATATAGTTCAAATACGGCTTCAATTTCTATAGGAATATTATCAGGTAAAGACCCAAATCCGACCGCACTTCGAACCCCCACACCATTTTCCGTTCCCCATACCGCGGCAAATAATTCACTGCAGCCGTTGATCACATACGGATGTTTTTCAAAGTCAAGTGTAGCATTTACCATTCCTAAAACTTTGATCACACGTTTGACTTTGTTAAGACTTCCGAGTGTCTTTTTAATCGTGGCCAGCATGGCCAGTCCAACTTGCCTTGCCGCAAGTTTCCCCTGTTCCAGATCTAAATCTGCACCTATACGACCGATAATCAGGGTGCCATCCTGCTGAAAAGTGCCATGACCGGATAAATAGAGAAAATCACCCACAATCAGGCTTGGTTTGTAAACACCCATCGGTTCAGGTGCGGGAGGCAGTATCAGACCCGTTGCCAAAAAATTGGCGTCTGCATCCTGGCTGAAACCTTGAGTAGTAGCGTCCCTGTTTTCGTTTGACGATGTATTCATTTGTTATTTTTTTAAATCAAAGAAGATGACCATAAAATTACGGTATGAAAATTCATCTCAAAAATACAGCTTTAAGACTATCAGAAAATAGCTTTGGGTGCATTTAACAATCTGATCTGACCGCTGACCAGATCATCTGGCAATACTATTTAGCTAAGAAAAAGATGCAATATGCTCACTCCAATTAAGCCAACGACGGAGACAATGGTTTCCATTACCGACCAGGATTTGAAAGTATCTTTCATGGTCAGGTTAAAATATTCTTTAAACAGCCAGAATCCGGAATCGTTAACATGCGAGAAAAAAAGACTTCCCGCACCGATAGACAGCACCATCAGGTTGGGGTTTACATGGCTTTGAAAAACAAGCGGAGCCATAAATCCAGCAGCCGTTAACCCCGCAATAGTGGCAGAACCTACACAAAGGCGGATAATAGCTGCCATCAGCCAACCGAGCACCAGTGGATGTACCGGCCAGTGGCCAACGCTACCTGCAATTATACTACTGACACCACTATCCGCCAAAATCTGATTCAGGGCCCCTGCACCGGCTATTACCAGTAGAATTAAAGCGATATCTTTTACCGCTGCACCGTACATTGCGGTGATACGTTTCATAGAAATTCCCTGCAACCTGCCCAGGGAAAGAGTTGCGATCAATATAGAAATAATCATAACGACAGAGGCATTGCTGATAAAGTCTATCCAGGCACTTTTAGGAAAATACCATTTACAGAAGGCGCCTCCCATCAGTAAGAGCACGGGCAAAAGCGCGGTTATAAAACTATTGAATTTACCGGGCATCAATTGCTCATCCATCGGTCTGGGAATAAAACTCTCCAGGGGACTGGAAGGAATTTTTTTCAGGAAACTGGAAAATAGCGGACCTGCGACCAGCAGTGCCGGGATCGCAATAATAAATCCGAATATCAATGTCGTACTAATACTACCATGTAACTGCGCTACGAGCGCAGTTGGCGCCGGATGGGGCGGCAAAAAACCGTGTGTTACCGACAATGCAGCCAGCATCGGCAGGCCGGTCGCCACAGCAGGTAATTTATACTGATAGGTCACAGAAAAAATCAGGGGTACCACCAGCACAAACCCGACCCCATAGAAAAGAGAAATGCCCATAATAAATCCCGTAATCATAAGTGCCCAATGCACATAACGAGTACCAAAATAACGGATCATCTGACCCGCAATCCTTTCAACAGCGCCACTTTCTGCGATGATTTTACCAAACATGGCACCCAGTGTAATGATTATAATCAAGGAGCCCATCATAGAACCGATGCCGGTTTCTATGGAAGTCATGATCCGACCCGCCGGTAACCCAAATAGAAAGCCAGCGAGAACAGCAACAATTAAAAAGGCGAGAAAGGGTTCTAATTTTACCCAGGAAATTAACAGGATAAGTAAAGCAATACAGAGGAAAATCAATAAAAATGTCATCGGGTATAGGCTTTTAATAAATAAGTATACAATACTTAATGTATTGAGTGCCAGAACAAGATACACATTTTTTTGAAGACCATTTGGTAGCGTGGACAAAATATTGCCCGTATAACCCAACCATCAAAGGTTGCCTTATACGGGCAATTAGCTATCAGTAATACAGCAAAGGACTGCCATACACCTTTGAAAATTATATAATCTGCCCCATTACAGGATCTGTAATGGACTCTTTACCTGTTTCTACCCTTCCGCTGTAACGCCTGAGATAAGTAACCTGAGCTTCAATTTCTACCTGAAAATCATACCAGCCTTTTGTCTTCTGCAAGTCCAGGATCACGACTGCCTGACCGCCTCCTTCGATTGTTTTTATTAATTGCTTATGGCCATTTAAATGGTCCGTCAGGATGACTTTAAGCGTAGATGCTCCTGATGGCAAGGCCAATTGCAAGGCGACATTCCCGGTTGGACGTTTTTTAAGGAGCCGGGAACGCTCATACCCGCAGTGAATCTTTAGGGCAGGTTCTTTGGGCGCTCCTTTGAATTCCCTATAAAAGCCGTTAGGTCCGTTCACTCTAAAATGATATCCTTCACCGCCTTCCTTAAAGTTTTTCAGCGGCCAGTTGTCTGTCAACTGATCTCCCGGCGAAACAGCGTAATGCCAGTTCCGACAAGCTTCAAAATCCGACCGGTGATACTTTTCTGCTTCGAGCGTCTTATACTGCGCGGGTATATACACGGTAAAAGGTGATCCGGCACTTTCACTGCCAAATATATCGGTACCCACTTTCATCTGAATTTCAAATGTTTGGTGATCCTGACTGAGTGCTCCTTCGGCGTATAATTCATAGGGCAGCGCTGTCGATGGCCGGACACCCGGTTCCTGCTTCGCCATCCAGGGCGCACTGGTGGGATCTTCATTGATCTTCTTAATTTCTGCTGTAGAAAGACTTTTAAAGTTATTAGGTTCCTGCTTAAATTTTGCATTATATATGCGTTCAATGTAGGCATCCCGATCCAAAAAGGAAATATTATGTTTGACCTGCTTTTCATATCGGGTAAATACAGAACGCAGATCACCGCATACGGTCCGGCGCCAGTCACTGATATTCGGATCATTGATTTTCTTGCCAAATTTCTTTTCCAGAAAATATTCTAAAAACTGTAGACTGGAAGTATGATCAAAAACCTCAGAACATACTTTTCCACCCCGACTCCAAGGGGAGGCAATAATCATCGGGACCCTGAACCCTAATCCAATGGGACCACTGCGGGCACCTTTTTTATCCACGCCTTCTTTCAATTCCTGTTCTCTGCGGACAAATTCCACACCACTTGTATTGATTGTACCGGAACACTTACCCGTCAACGGTTCTTTCGGATCCGGTGCAACGAAAGGTGGTACGTGGTCGAAATACCCGTCGTTTTCGTCATAGGTCAGTATAAAGATGGTCTTTTTCCAGACCTCGGGGTTCTTTGTCAGTATATCCAGTATTTCAGAGGTCAGCCAGGACCCATACCAGGGTGCTGTCGGATGATCAGAAAAATTCTTGGACGGTACCAGCCAGGATACAGTAGGTAAGGTTCCTTCTTCTACATCCTTTCTGAACTGATACAGCACATCACCTTTGGGGACATCCACTTCCCGCTTCTCTGCTGCTGCTTCATAGACTAATTTATCTAACCGGTGATAATCCTTGTCACCTTTGTTAGTAGTAAAAGCTTTTTCATATAAGGCCCTTTCAACTTTTGATAGCCCATTAAAATGCTCTGCGGTCCATTTTTTAACCTGGTCCTCGGTGTCTTTAAGCACCGCTTTTTTCTGGTCCAGTTCTTTATTCAGCTTATTGTAATTTTTATCCTTGGAAGACATTCGGTCTAATTTTGCCTGAACATCCGCCACCTGCCTTGTCAGCAGATCGGCACGCCGGCCGATGCCCTCAACATACCGTGGTGAATAACGGACATTATACTGGGATAAAAACTCTAATGGATTACAACCAAAATTAGACAACCAGCCGCGCTCTTCTCCCGTAAAACCGCCTCCGGCAGAAAGGTCATTCTGGTATACTTTCCAGGAAACATTTTCATCTTCCAGAAACTCAGGAAAAGTTTTCCAATGAGCTGTTCCATACGGAATATCATTTCTGATAAAGGCTTTTGCATCCCCGTTTTGCGCTCCTCTTATCGTACCGCTCCAGAGATAGAGCCGGTTGGGCCATGTGCTACTCATAACGGAACAGAAATGCTGGTCACAGACGGTGAAAGCATCTGCCATAGCGTAATTAAAGGGCAGGTCTTCGCGCGTATAATGGCCAAGCGTCAATGGCATCTCACCATATTTTTTATTGCCGGATTTTTTTGCAATCAACCAGTTGTCATGTTTCCCCTGGCGGTTGGCATCCACCTGACTATGCCGGTTATGGGGAACCGAACCCATCCATGTGATTTTCGTATCTTTTATATCAAATCTAAACGGGGCGTAGGTTTCTCCTTTTTCATTGGTCTGTAGCCACACCAGATTCTTATCGGGTAAAGTCACCGCTCTGGGATCATTAAATCCACGAACTCCTTTTAACGCGCCAAAACAGTGATCAAAAGACCGATTTTCCTGCATGAGGATAACGACATGCTCCGCATCTTCAAAGCTACTGCCAGGCTCAGGATTGATGGCCATCGCTTTTTTGATGGAAGCGGGGACGGCCGTTGCAATACCCGCTGCGCCGGTTAACAGGACTGACTTTTTTAGAAATGCTCTTCTGGAATCCATAATTCATTAAAATTTTGTGGCCTGTAAGCGGCACTTATAGGCCGGTGATGAAAAATCAGCAGCAGGATGATTTTTAACCTTTTATAAGATCACAACAGTACAATACACACTAAAGATAAGGTTGTAATACTTTTCTCCAGACATGGTAGCCTTTAATATTAATATGTAAGCCATCAACCGTAAAATCACTGATCAGTTTCTTATCCTTATCCAAAAAATGTGGATATAGGTCAATAACCTGAATCTTCTCTTTCTGTCCCATTATTTTTATCTGTTCATTTAGCCAAAGAATATGTGCATCCTTTCCGTAATGATTCTTGAATTTATTAAAATCCTTATTGACCGGAAGTAAGGTCTGAAAGTAAATTTTTGTTTCCGGCGACTCCTGCTTAATGCGGTGTACAATTTTGTAATAATTTCCAAGTATCACTGTATCCGGGATATTTCTGGAGATGTCATTGATCCCAATTAGTATAAATATTTTGGCCGGATGCCCTTCGGTCACTTCGGAGAGCCGCTCTAGTACACCGAAAGTGATGTCGCCGGATATCCCCCTGTTTCTGACATCATTTCTGCCCAAGAGTTCAGACCAGTTGCCTCTGGCCGTAATACTGTTACCCAGAAATACAATATCAGTTGAAGCATTTGGAAAACTTTCAAATTCCTGAAAATGTAACATATAATCTCCCGGACGGTAGGTGCTATCCCATTTCTGAACTTGCTGAGCGACCTGGGCAGAACCCGTGCCCAGTCCCAAGAGCATCATTAAACCAAGAATATATCCTATTTTTCTTCCATTCATTACGATAGATTTTATTTTTTCTTATTTTAGATGATTATCAGGTAAGACTGCGACAGCCTCATTATATGGAAGCCGTCGCAATTCTGCCATTCCTACTTCAGTTCAAGTTTATTCAACAAGTGTTGTTGCTCCTAATCCTTCAATTTCTGGCAAAAGTGACGCTTTGGTCAATTCCACATTCACCTGTGCTCTTGCCTTGGTCCACCTGCCCAGTTTGAGATCATATATGCCTCCTAGCATATTAAAGTACCCAACGTCCTTTGTATTATAGGAAAAACACAATGTATTGGTTCCCTGCTGATAAAAATGCTGCTCATTTAAGGAGATCGGATCTATAATATCGTAAAAATCAGTATTAGCAATTTTATATCCCTTTGTAGCCGATCCTTCTGCAAACAGGCTGCCGCCTGTAGAAATAAAAATCACGTCCACCGGCACCGAGTTTGCGGTAACTGCAGAATCCGCGAATACAGCCATCCCGAAGGCATTGCCGCTGTTTGCAAACAGACCACCGGTTTCCTTTCCAAAGCCATCCCCGCCCTGACTTGTATAATTAAAAGAACGTGCCCAAAAGGAGCTGCTCATACTCGTAGACCCGGAACCATTAATTTTCTGACCGGCGCCGCCTACATAAAAGAACTGTCCTTTGCTGACTTTACCATTAAACATGTTGAATTTAAAGGTACGCATATCTCCCGTCGCCCAACCTTTGTTCGGTGGACCGGTAGGTGTAGAGGCATTTGCGTTATTGGTGACTACAAACGCAAAGGGGGTCTGAGCAAAATCAATATCTTTTGTTGCCAAAAGCTGGGCATACTCATAATTACCATCTCCGCCTTTTACATCACTCATAAAGCCGGTAATGATAACAGGTGGAATATTAATTTCTGAACTTAATACCCGCATATCAGCGCTGGTACGCAGATAAAACTGTGGCGCAAGAGAGTCAGGATTAATCTGCTTATTTAATACGATTCCTGTAAAATTAGCCAACACGGGAGCACTGGAATCTGCAAATTTCGCTTTTGGATCCGTCACAAGGTTCATATTACCAAATCCATCATTGAGTAATTTAGTGCCCGACAGTATATCGCCTTTTACCGGAAGCGGATCAAAGCCACCTTTGACAATTGTCCCCATTGTACTCTCATAGGCATCCGGATCCGCTAGTAACTGTGCGGTCGTCAATTTTTTGACTTCAATCACATTGCCGGAAGAGACTTTGGTTATAGCGCTACCCGCAATTCCTTTAATCTCCAATAGTCCATCAACTTTGGTCAGTACACCCCCATTAAGATTGATGATCACCGAATCTCCAGTCACATATTTATCAGCTTCTGCACCGATATCGAGCGCGATGCCCCGCAGTTTATTCAGGCGGTGTTTATCCTGCACCGCCAGCAGACCTGCAGGCAGGTTGCCGCCGCTGTGATCGGATACGACAATACCAGTGAGCAGTTCCGAGCCAAACATATTGCTTTTACTTAGTTTTACATCCTGGCCTTTATAGATATCCCGGATATCAAATGCCGCAATAAATGGAGCGACATCTGCGCCCGGAAAGCTGTCTTTTTTGCAACCGTTCAGCTCCCATACCATAAGCAGGCATAGTCCGTATAATATTATTTTCTTCATTATATAAAATTTTTATCCAAAAAAATCAATGCATTGCTGAATCCAGACATTTAGCCGCTAGGGCTTTTGCCACCATACCTCGGTTGAAATCTCATCCGGCCCCTGGACGGCCACCGCCGCTTTATAATTGGTCGGGTTGGTCGCCTGTACATAAATTGGATACTTCAAGCGGGCAGGCATCACCCCGCCATTTTTCAGGCCCGAGCCTACCGGCAATACCGGATGGCCGGTTCTTCTGTATTCATACCACTGCTGCAAGTCCGTCAGGAACAGCGCGTAATATTTTTGCAAACCGATCTTCTCTAATTTCTGGTCCTCGGTTGCATTTGGATCCCATTGGATATCCGCTTCGATCAGGTACTGGCTAACAGGCTCATCCCAGGTGGGCAACCAAAAAGTAATGGAGCTTTCCACCCCTTTACTAAAATAGGATTCAGCATCCCCAGGCAGCCAGCCTTTCACAGCACATTCCGCAAGAATGAATTGGAGTTCAGCGTAGTTCATTAAAATCCCCGTCATCGGCTCTGTCTGCAATGTATTAGGTGGTGGTGACAGCGTCCCTACGGTCTGATCCATGGAGTAAAAATAGGAGCCCTTTGGTTCACCCTCGCCAGCAAGGTAACCACTCTTTACACCCTTGAACTGACCGGAAACGGGGGCAATACCCCAACGGTTCACACCGCCTGTACCATAAACCGGGATATTGATTCTGGGATCACTCCAGGCGACCAAATGATCAATGAAAAAACTACAGATAGAAGGCGACCGGAAATCCTGAGCTCTGACCGATACATAGGGCGAAGTATAGGGACCATTTCCAGTCCAGCGAAGCACCGCGGCGTCATCATTACTGGTCATAACCGGGTAGGTAGAGGGATTAGCAACGATCTGCTGTATTTTACCGATTACAGTACCCGCCACCTCTGCTTTACCGGAGATACGTAACAGAAGTCGCAGATAAAGTGTATTGCCAAATTTGCGCCATTTGTCCACATCGCCATTATAGACCGGATCACTGGAACCAACGATCGCATCTTTATATTTCAGAAGTGTATCGGCCTTTTCTAAATAATCGAATAATCCGTTGTAGATATCTTTTTGGCGGTCAAATTTCGGTTCAATAATCGCGCTGTCACGTCCTAGATTGGACTGTATAAATGGTAAATCACCATAGGCATCTGTCAACAGGGAGTAGACCCATGCCTGGCAGATCAGTGAAATTCCCTGATAAGATCTGTTGAAGGTAATTTCCTCACCGGCAATCCTATACAGGTCTTTAAAATTGGTGAGTTCTCCGTACCAGCCGTTATAAAGGTAATCGGAATAACTGTCCTTGAAATCATAACGGAAGACTGCCGCATCTGCGTCGCTCTGATTAACCGTTACCTGCATTAGTTCATTATTAAATGTCCGGTTGCGGATCTGATTATAATACATAACACTAGCCAGGGCCGGTGCCAGCAATTGTTGTGGCAGGGCGTTGGGTGTATTGTTGGGATCCGTATTTATCTCTGTAAAATTTTTGGTGCACCCGCTCGTCATCACTGCGAAAAACGCCAGAACTACGACAAAAATATTTAATTGTTCTTTTTTCATTTTCTTGAAATTATTACTGTCTAATAATTAAAGTCCGATAACCAGGTTGGCGCCAAAGGAGCGACTGGAAGGGAATTGTCCGATTTCAAAACCTTTGATAATATCCGTTCCACTCAGGGTGCCGAACTCCGGATCAAAATCGGGCCATGGAGACCAGATGATCAGATCCCGTCCATAGATACCGATGCTGACTTTGTCCAGGCCTAAACGGCGCGTCAGTTTTTGAGGAAGATTATAACTAATCGTTGCTTCCCTGAATTTTATAAAATCCGTAGAAAAGGTCGACCCCTCGCCATTGTCTGCACCATACATGGCACGGTAAAATTCATCGACATCTTTTGCGATGACATCATTTTTCCGGTAGCTACCATCCGGATTCTGCACGACGCCATGACCAATCAGTCCGTTATAGCGGCCCGGTAATGTATTCGTTGTCTTTCCCTGCTCTGCCATTTTATAAGCGGTTAAAGAGTAGCCAACAGCTCCGTATTGCGCATCGAAAAGCAGGTTTAGACTGAATCTTTTATAATTGAATTTATTTCCCAGACTAACCCGACCTTTCGGTGTGGTATTGCCTAAATACTTCACTTCGGATTGTAATTTAGCCACGCCTGAGTTCTCATCATAGATCACCTGACCGTCCGGTGCGCGCTCAAATCCAATACCATAAAGATCCCCCAGGCTACCGCCTGGTTTTGCAATAATCTGTGTACCACCTTGCGGGCCTTTATATAACACGACATTGCTGTCTAATAATTCCTTCACTGTATTGCGATTGCTGGAGAAATTAATGGTCGTGTTCCACTTAAAATTGGTCGTCTTAACCGGGGTAGCCTGGAGTGTTATTTCGATACCCTTGTTATTGATCTGCCCTGCATTAAAAACGGCATAACCATAACCGGAGGAACGGTCAATAATTCTTGAGAGAATCTGGTTTTTTGTATTGCCGGTGTATAAAGCAACATCGAAACTCAGGCGGTTATTAAACAAGGCCACATTGGTACCCACTTCATAGGTGATTGTCTTTAGCGGCTTTAGATCCGGATTCGGTATGGTGGAAGGATTCTGTAGCCCGCCTTCATATAAACTACCGGCGGTAGAATAGTTGAATGCAGTCCGGTAGGGCGTTGTCTGTCCACTTCCAACACTGGAGGCCGATAACCTGAGTTTTGCGAAACTGATTGCCGTGGGTAACTTGAATGCGTCCGACAGCACAAAACTCATATTTACAGAGGGGTAAAAGAACCCCGCATTTGAAGTTCTGACAGGTGTTGCCAGAACACTATTCCAATCTTCTCTTCCCGTAAGGTCCAAAAAGAGATAGTTTTTATAAGCCGTTGTAATTAGGCCGTAAAAGCTGTTAATAGCATATTTGCTTTGCACTGGATAGGATTGTAACACAGATGCAGCGTTGGCAAAAGTGTAGATCCCGGGATATACCAGCGAATCCGCACGGGTCTCATCTCTTGTATAACGGTCTCTAAGGATGCTTCCGCCCAGGGAGGTGGTGAATTTGAAATCCTTATTAAACTCCTTTTCATACCGCAGCATAAAATCACTGCTGACTTCCATCGAAAATATATGCTGCTCCCGGTAGCTGCCCTTTGGCATCTTGGTTCCAGCATCCCAGGGCCTTTCCTGTGCACGCTGTTCATAGGCAAAATCCATTGAGGTACGGGCCTGCAGACTCAGGTGTTTGTTGATCTGATAGGTCGCCTGCACATTGCCCGTTAATGCATTGCGGTTTAATTTATTTATATACTCATAGGAAATGGCATAAGGATTTTCCGGATAAGAACTATAGGGGTATTTGATGCCCTTTTGCTCCTCACCATTCACCCAATAATTTTTAAGCCAGTCTAGATCTGCATTGGGTTGCCAGAAAATAAACCAATACATGAGCGACTGGTTACCATAACCCGCACCCGGTAGATTATCACTGTTTTTATTCGTGTAGTTTACTTTGGAAGAAATAGTCAGCTTATCATTAAACTTCGTATTAAATGCCATAGAAACCGTATTGCGGCTATAACCGGTATTTGGGATAATCCATTTATTCTGCACGTTCGTAAAGGAAAAGCGCGAAGTCGTTTTTCCCGATCCGCCGTCTACACTTACGCTGTTCGTAAAGGTCTGACCGTTGGTAAAGAATTCCCGGATTTTGTCTTTATACGGCACCCAGGGTGTTCTTACGGAATCCTGTGTCTGGGTGATCGGGTCATATTGATAAAACATCTGGCCGTCAAAACGTGGTCCATATGCCGAAGAAGTACTACCCGTATTAGCGCCATCCTTCGAAGCCAAATAACTGTAATAATCAGCGCCGTCTAATCCCTGACCGTATTCATACTGCAGATCCGGCCACCGGTTGATCTCTTCTATATTGGCATTGGACCGGACGGTAATATTCAGTTTGTTGCGTTTACTGCCGCTCTTTGTCGTGACAATGATGGCTCCGTTGGCTCCACGTTGCCCATACAGCGCCGCAGCACCCGGTCCTTTCAGGACAGTGACAGATTCAATGTCATCTGGATTAAGATCGTTCAGGTTACTGCCATAATCGGCCGGCATATTGTCACTTCCGGTTCCGTAGGTAGACTCGCCACTGTTGGTACCGGACCTGCGACCACTCCCCTGATTAATGACAACACCATCTACCACGATAAGGGCTTCATTATCCCCAGTCAGGTTATTTTCCCCACGAAGAATGATTTTATTGGATCCACCCGGACCACTATTTGAACGGACCATATCCAGTCCGGCAACTTTGCCGGACAGGGCATCCGTCCAGTTGCCTGACTGGGCATCGGTTAATTGTTCGTTGGTAATAATCTGCGTGGCATAACCCAATGACCGTTCCTGTCTTTTAATACCAAGTGCTGTCACCACAGTGACATCCTCAAGCTCTTTTTCGCTGCCAGACAAGGTTACGATAATTTTGACCTGACGATCTATATTGATCTGTTTGACTTTATATCCTAGAGCTGATATAATCAGTATATCTCCGGATTTTACTTTGAGACTAAAATCACCATGACTATCTGTTAAAGTGCCTCGACCGGCACCTTTTACAACTACACTGGCACGTTCAATCGGGTGCTTATCGGGGCCGCCCAGTACCGTTCCTGAAAGTTCGCGAAGAGATCCGGTGACTTGGCCATATCCTTTTTGATAATTTCCCAAAGTGCATAATAATGCAGTCAGGATAAATAAATAGCGGGCAAATGAAGGCCTACACCGTTTAAGCGGGCAGTGGCGTTTCAAAGATAGCCCGTGGTCTGCAGGGCAGGCAGTCGAACTGCCAGGATTTCTGGCAGTCAAAGCACAATTTGGGGGTTCGCTGGGTTGGACTACTCCCCTTGTGCGCTTTCTCAGCGTTTTTAGTTCCATAATAACTTGTTTAATAAAAATTGCGATCAACAAATAGTTTACAACTTGGTTGTTCTCATAGGTGTTCTTATTTTGCGAAGTATGCTAATTGCTCTTTTAAAATTCTGGTGCAGCATAAACTTCCATAAGCCAATAACAATAATCCAATGCCTTCATTCCAATAACTATTCTAACCCGGCATTTTTTTTCTCAGGAAAAATAGCTATTGAAAAACAGGAAACACACTTCTTTTATAAGCCTGTATTTATATCTACCGGTCTATGCTGCCTTCGATGGTTGATGCTTTACGGCAACCTGCATCATGACCCATTCTCTATCACAATCTTTCACTAGCAATTTAAATACTTTCGTTTAACGAATCTTTGAAAGCATTTCGAAATTAAACATAATTTTTGGTAAATATTAAAAAAAGTGAAAGTTTTCCAAGAAAAAAGTTAAAACGCATTATATATCAGCATTTTAGAGTACCATTTTTTTTAAGTTAAGCATTTAAATTATCTAAATTCATCAAATCGACATGCATACTGAAATATTTTTTAATTATTTTTAATCTTATTAAAGCAAAATACTACGAAAACAGGCGCTTGCGCCCAAAATTCTCCCCTATTAACTGGAAAATTATCTAAAGAAGATTGTCGAAGTCTTCAAAATACGCTAACGGGCTTCAAAAGTCTATACAATTGTTTAATAATCTTCCAAAGCTATTTTAAGTAATTATTATGAATATTTATTTGTTGCAACAAGTATTGTTGCACTATCTTTGCACTATGAAAATCGAAGATGCAATTAAACAGTCGGCATTCCTTAATAGTTACCACAAGATGGTGGTCAATCTAATTTTCACCGGCAACTGGATCCGGGATGAACAAGTGAGTCTTCTAAAAGAATTTGACTTGCTCCCACAGCATTATAATGCTTTACGCATTATTAAAGGCCGGCATCCCAAACCCATTTCTCCAAAGGAAATCAAAGAGGTGCTGGTAGATAAGGCTAATGATTTAACCCGGCTACTCGATAAGCTGGAGAAGAAGCAATATATCAAACGCAATCTTTGCCCATCCAATCGCCGTAAAATGGATATCAGCATCACAGATGCGGGTTTAGGCTTTCTAAGGACGGTTCAAGAACCGATGGATGAATTCACCGATCTCATTAGAAAACGCGTTACTGAAAATCAGGCAGAGGAGCTTAGTCAACTGCTGGATTTAGTAAGGGGATAAACTTGATCCTGCTTTCCTAGGCATAAAAATAAAAAGCACTCCATTCAATTATAAAATTTCTATTCTTTACAAATTTAAAAAATCAAAAAATGGCTATTCAAAAATGGGTTTCTGACCCAACACACAGCGAATTACAATTTAAGGTAAAACACCTGATGATCAGCAAAGTAACCGGCAGCTTTACAGACTTCTCCGTTAGTGCAGAAAGTGCAAGCGAAGATTTTCATGACGCAAAAATCAATGCGACTATTAAACTGAATTCAGTTGTTACCGGTCAACCTGCACGGGACACGCACTTAAAATCCGCCGATTTCTTTGATGTGGACCAATTCGCAGAAATGACCTTCCAGTCTACTTCCTTCAAGAAGGAAAATGATGAAGATTTTCTGCTGAATGGCGACCTCACTATTAAAGGCATCACTAAACCCGTTCAGTTAAAAGTTAGTTATGGTGGAACCGCGAAGGATCCATGGGGCAATATTAAAGCAGCTTTCAGTCTTTCCGGCAAGATCAGCAGAAAAGAATGGGGACTTACCTACAATGCACCCCTGGAAGCAGGTGGCGTAGTGATCAGTGACGAGGTGACTATCCTGGGAGAAATACAGACAGTGCAGGAAGCAGAACAGCCAGCATAAGCTGATGCAAAGACCTCTTTTGCCAGGACAGATTCATCTGGCAAATAGGTTACAGTACCGGTGATGGTTTGATGAAGATATTCCCTTATAAGGTCAGGTGCGTCAGTGGAAAGGACAGGTGCGCTGGAGAATGCCACTTTGACCTTTTAGGGATTTTATAAAACTTACCAGCCTTGTGCAATTGCTGAAAAAACCTCTATTCATTCATTTCAATCTTAATTTAATCCATAAAAATTTAGTTATGTCACTTGTTCAACGTACAAACGCCCAAAACTGGGTTCCTGTCTTTGCACGTGTCGCCATATTTCTGGCCATCTTTCCGCATGGCGCACAGAAACTATTGGGTTGGTTTGGCGGTCCAGGCTATAGCGGTGCGATGGGGTCTCTCACTTCAGGTGCCGGTTTGCCTGCTATTATTGCCTTTTTAGTCATCATCTTCGAATTCTTCGGCCCCTTATTTCTCTTACTGGGCTTGTTTACGCGTATAGCAGCAGCAGCCGTCATTGTTAATTTCCTAGGAGTTGTGCTGACCGTTATTATCCATAATGGCTATTTTATGAACTGGTCTTCACAGGCCGGCAAAGGAGAAGGATTAGAATATTTCATCCTGCTCTTTGCGCTGCTTATTATCTTATGCATTACCGGTGGAGGGAAAGCCAGTATAGATGCAGCCCTGGGGCGAAAAAAATAACATGGCCTGCCTTATACGAAGTCCTTTAAAAATTATTACAGGTCATTATTTGAAAAACCTTTTAAATAATGACCTGTTTTTTTGCATAGGTATCCAGGCTGTCCATGCGGCTTTTATATGAGAAATCCAGTGCTTTTATCGCGGAGGCCTGGTAAAATCAAAAAATCGCTGACCCGTAATTCAGGCAATCCATCACTTTGTTCATTTTTTTCGTAATTTCCACTATCAAGTAAACCAATAATTATGATTAGAAGGGCATATAAAATGAAATTATTTCCGGGAAAAGAGGCGGAGTATCAGCAGCGTCATACGGATCTATGGCCAAAATTAAAGGCACTCCTGAAGACCGCGGGGATCCAAAATTATTCCATCTTTCTGGATCCTGAATCCCATCTGCTTTTTGCCACCTACGAAGTCCATGAATCAAACACTGCTGCCGTAGATAATCTGGCCCTGGATCCCATTATGAAAGAGTGGTGGGCCTATATGAAAGATATAATGGAGACAAATCCTGATAATTCACCCCTAAGTATCCCCTTAAAAGACATGTTCTATCTTCCATAAAAGCACAATCACCTATTCAGGGAAATCTATCTGTCAACATAAAAGGTGGTCTCTTAGAGGCCACCTTTTATGTTGAATTGTTCCAGCACTAAAATCACAGGCGTTCATAAAGGGTTTCGATATTTTCCAGTGCAACCCCTTTTGTTTCAAAAACGTATTTGGCAACAAAAAAGATCATGGCGATATTGATCACACCGTAAATAAAAAATGTTGCCGGTGCACCCAACCCGGAAAGCATCACCGGGAATGTCCAGGAGACGATGGCATTCGCGGTCCAGTTGCCAAAGATGGCAAAAGAGGTGGCGCTACCTCTGATCTTGTTGGAAAATATTTCTGCGACATACACCCAAAGTACCGCACCCCAAGTACAGGCAAATGCTGCTATGTAGACAAAGATGGTAATAAGCACTAAATAATTATCCAAATTATCGGTATAGAAAAGCGTACCAACAATAAGCATGCAGGCCCCCATCACTGCGGAACCAACAAGCAATAACTTTTTACGGCCCACCCGATCGATTAACCAAAACGCAACAATGGTAAAAATCAGGTTGACAACCCCTGTTAAAACTGTCTGGAAAAGGACACTGCCGCCTACATGGGTTTTCTCAAATATAAGTGGTGCATAATAGAAAATAATATTAATCCCGGTTAACTGGGCAATCGCTGCAAATACAATTCCGATTAGTACCACCTTCCGGTATTTGGAGGAAAAGATTTCTGAGAATTTCATTTTACCACTGTTTTTGGCAATATCTGCCTTGACTGCCTCCACTTCCATGTTAGCCGCCTGTTCATGATAAATACGTCCAAAAATACGTCTGGCATAATCATGGCGTTCCCTTAATATAAGCCATCTCGGACTTTCCGGAACAAACAGCAACAACACAAAAAATAGGATAGAAGGAATCACCGCTGCACCCAGCATATAGCGCCATGCGTTTTCCGGTGTGAGAAAAGACCAGCCCGCGTTTGCAATAAAATAATTGGACACGAAAGCCAGCAGGATACCCAGTACAATCGCCAGCTGTTGTGACATCCCCAGCCGTCCCCTAAAATTGGCAGGCGCCACTTCCGAGATATAAATGGGAGCCAGTGTGGAGGCCATGCCTATCGCCAGCCCGCCAATAAACCGGTAAATCACAAGTTCAGCAAAGCTGCCTGCAATACCACTGCCTATGGCAGCCACAATATATAAAATTGCTGTTATCAGCATCATCCACTTGCGGCCATAACGATTGGCGAGATTGCCGGCAAATAAAGCACCTGGAATACAACCGATAGATGCGGCCGCAACGACCAGGCCGATCGCACTGTCATCCAGCGAGAAAAAAGATCTAAGGGCGGGGATCGTACCAGCAATTACAGCGGTATCAAATCCAAATAGCAATCCGCCAATAGCGGCAACACCAGAAATCAGGATGGTATATTTTTTCATTTTTATAGTATCTCCCGGTTGGAAAAATTAATTTAGGGTTCAAGTTATGGATTTTTAATTTTAATAACAGCAATAAATCCCGAAAACCCACAAATGCTGCCCTGCTAAACGTTTAGCAACCAATAAAGTAAACAAATTGCCTGGATTTACTTCATTGAAGTTCGCTTCAGGTAAGTGAAAATATTATCCTTGCATGCGCTCTTGTTTTTATTGGGTGCAGCTTCCTGGCTCAGAAAAACCGCCATGAAAAGACAATTGTGTAATTTGCGGGATGAAACAAAATTATGACAACCACATCAGGCTCTACGGGCCGCATCATTTTATCTTTTTACCGCTCATGTCCCTTTTGACACTACTGGGTGTTTATAAAGCAATCAGCAGCGAGGACGCAGCCCTGGTTTGGTCTTTATTTGCTGTACTCTGCGGCTGTATCCTTTATTTAGCGATCATGGTCCGTCAGCATTACGCACTGGGTAATCAGGACAGGATTGTCCGGCTGGAATTTCGGCTACGGTACTACGAACTTTTGGGAATTAGTGCCGGAGGAGTTGAAAATCAACTCAGTTTCGCTCAGATCGCGGCATTGCGATTTGCGAGTGACCCCGAATTCAAGGCACTGCTTGCAAGGGTCCTCCAGGAAAAACTCAGCGGGAAAGATATCAAAAAATTGATCAAAGATTGGCAACCAGATTATATGCGGGTCTAGCCTTTTATTAAAACGATCATCCTGTTGTCAATCTTTAATTTCTCAAGACCAAATAGGTGCCTGAGTTAATCAAAAAAAGATTTTCATGCCCCTTATTGAATTAACGCCCCTCATCAAAGCTTTCCCCGAGCACTGTTTTGACCTGGCAGGTAATATCGCCCTGCATCAGCCGAGTAAAAGCGAACCTGATAACAGGCAATTGAAGGAGTTACATCCGGCTGTACCGGATAGGGACAAACGGTGACTTCAGAAGCAAGGCATTTAGGCGTCCGTCAGGGGTTCAGCTCCAAAATAACTATTTTCCAGCCAGTTTACCATTTTAGGGATGAACAGATTAAAGGGGCTTTTAGTTCGCTCCTAGATGCTCATTATTTGAAAGACAGCAGGATTCTAATCTCAGTTTGATGAAAGACCACTTTAAATTTACGTCGCCCGCAGGGCTCCTGGGTAAATTGTTTAACCATTTAATCCTAACCCGGTATATGCGGCGCTTTCTTACCAGAAGGAGCAACTTGTTAAAATCCGCGGCAGAAGGAAGCATAATCAGTTAGCATGCAATCTTTGGCCGGGCTGTTAAAGATACCGCTGCACATATTTGCCAATGACGGGCATAGATTGTAATTCTTTTTTTTCTGCAAAAACAACCAGCAGCAGGAACAGGGAAAAAAGAACCATCCCGGCAAATACACGGATAAAGAAATTTTCGGTTAATGCACCGATGCCGGCATGGACAAAATAAAGTAAAAGCATCGCCACTAAATAAGCCGTAAGTTTTTTTACTTTATAAGGTATAGGGAAAGCTTTTTGGCCGAGCTTGTAACAAATGATCATCATGATAAAGTAGCAGGTAAAGGTTGTCCAGGCGCAGGCGTAAAAGCCAAATTTTGGAATAAAAAAGTAATTGCCAGCAAAGGTAATCAAGGCGCCAAATAAGGTAATATACATCCCCACTTTCATTTTGTCTGCCAGTTTGTACCAGATGGAGAGATTATAATAAACACCCAGACAAAGGTTTGCCGCTAGTAAAATCGGCACCACGCCCATACCGCTGCGGTAAGATCTACCCAGTAAGTATTGCCATACATCTAAGAACAAAGCGGTAAATAAAAAGGCGACGGCCATTGTTATGACGAACCATTTCATGACCCTGGCATAAGTACCCTTCGCATCCTTATCCTTACTTTTATTAAAGAAAAATGGTTCTGCAGCCATTTTAAAGGCCGATATAAATAAGGAGATAAAAATGGATAATTTATAACAAAATCCATATATAGCCACCTGTATTTTGGCTTCCTGCTCACTTCCAATAAAGAGCTTTTCCAACATCTGACGGTCGATCACCTCATTGACCATGCCGGCCAGTCCGCCGATAATCATAGGAGAACTATAACGCCATAATTGCTTCCATAAATGCTTTTCGAACTCGAAACGGATAACCCGCCACTCTTTATACAGCAAGGCAAAAGTAACGACGGCCTGTGCAAAATTCGCCTTTAGGAGTAGTCCGGTTTTGGTCTGCGCATGATACCAGTCATGCAACCAGCCATTAGATTTTTCAGCCGCTTCAGGTAAAAAGCCCAAAAAATAAATGGTCAATATTACGTATACAAATATCCCGGCCAGATTTACGAATGCGTATTTTTTCGGCCGGCCTTCTTTGCGAAGCTTGGCTAGTGGTATGACACATAAGGTATCAAATCCAATAATACTCAGACACCATAAAATATAATCATAATGCCCACCTACACCGATAAAATCACCAATTGGTACCCGAAAAAGAGAAATAAGAAATATAAAACCTATAGTACTGATAATATGAGAGGTAAAGGCCGTTTGGAACAGGGAGCGGTCACTCACCCCCTCTTTATTGGCAAACCGGAAATAGGCCGTTTCAAACCCATAGGTGAAGACAATGTTGAGCAGCGCGATATAAACATACAATATGGTATAAGTTCCCATTTCCGCCTGACCTGCTGCACTGCTGACTAAATAAGTAATGATTGGCGTGGTAAGGTAATTCAAAAAACGCCCGCCTATATTACTAAGCCCATACCATACTGTCTGCCCCGCTAATTGTTTGATACCACTCAAAATAATTAAATTTTGTTCAATAAGTAATCCTCAAAAATAGAAGAACAAATGTAGTTAAGTTCATCAAACTGTCATCACGAATAGGCGATTAATCCCAAAAGGACTTGATTCTTGTTAAAACAGGTAACATTCCTTTCCGTATAGTCCATTTATCCTCCTTCCATCCATTTTAGTCGATTTCTGGTCGAGCGCGTAATTGTTTTTTGTAGGATTGAATCTTCTTACCCGCTAACCTGTGCTGCCTTGAAGCCTTCGTCGGTTGGGTAGCGATCCTCGACTTTTTTCTTACCAAAGCCTGCTTTATTATGGCATTCATTTTTTGTATGACTAAGCCTTTATTCCCTAATTGAGTACGCTCTGTCTGAGATTTGACCAGCAAAACCTGGTCTTTGGTTAATTTACCGCCCAGCTTCTGTAACAGCAGTTTCTTTTGCGTATCACTCAGTAGGGAAGAATCTGGCAATGACCAACGGCCTTCGACCATCGTCTCTACTTTATTGACATTCTGCCCCCCTTTTCCTCCACTGCGGGCCGTTTTAAAGGTTATTTCAGAAGATATATCTATGTTTGTCATTGAATTTTGCATTAATCGAAAATTATTCTTTATCAGTTAGACGCTCAAGGTTAAAACCGGTGGCAGCTTGACTGATGGCACAAAATTAGTAAAAAATTATGCGAATCCTGCTTCAAAGAGTTTTAAATGCTTCGGTGACGATAAGGCAGCAGCAGACAGCCAGTATTGGCGTGGGACTTTTGATATTACTGGGTATTGAGGCCGGGGACGGCCCTGAGGATATTACCTGGCTAAGCAACAAAATAGTTCAGATGCGCCTGTTCAATGATGACCAGGGCGTCATGAACCGCTCTGTTCTAGACGTTAACGGGGAAATTTTACTCGTCAGTCAATTTACCTTGCATGCCAGTACCAAAAAAGGAAACAGACCTTCTTACATCCGGGCAGCTCGTCCTGAAGTGGCTATGCTGCTTTATGAAAAGATGATAACACAGCTGAAAACGGACTTAGGCAAAGAAATTGCAACAGGTAGTTTTGGAGCAGACATGCAAATAGCGCTCGTTAATGAGGGCCCTGTCACCATCTGGCTGGATTCAAAAGACCGCCAGTAGGATCGGATTCGAGAAGTCTATTTAAAGTCTGACCAAATTATTACTGTTCGAGATTGATGCGTAATTCAGCGGTAGCTGTTAAATTTGTAGCAATAATGTATTAAACATATTGTAATTTACCTGCAGTAAAAACAAAAGAGCGTATGACATTGGAAATGGCGCAAAAAGACGTAGATGAGTGGATAAAAACAGTCGGAGTCCGGTATTTTAATGAACTCACCAACCTGGGTATATTGGTAGAGGAGGTCGGCGAACTATCCAGACTTATGGTTCGCAGATATGGGGACCAATCTTTTAAAAAATCGGAATTACATCTGGACACAGGTGATGCACTCTCCGATGAAATGGCAGATATACTATGGGTTCTCTTATGCCTGGCGAATCAAACCGGGGTCGATTTAACCGCAGCGCTGGAGAAAAATTTCGCAAAAAAGACGATCAGAGATAAAGATCGCCATCAATTAAACAAAAAATTGCACAACAAAGATGATCAAAGCGGTTAAGCATATATGGAAAGCACTGAAACAAACCATCAGTGATTTTACGGAGATCAATATCATGAGGATGAGTGCGGCCCTCGCCTATTATACTATATTTGGACTTGCACCCATGATCATTATTGTGCTGTCCTTATCCTCCCTATTTGTACGCCATAAACCTTCCGGTTACGTTTTTGACCAGTTAAATGATTTACTGGGGCCTAATGCTGCTCAGCAGGTGCATGACATTATAACCAATGTCCTGAGTCAGAATGATGGTATCATGATGCAGATTGTCGGAATCGTTGCTTTAATTGTATCTGCAACGGGTATTTTTACAGAAATGCAGGATTCCATCAATGTCATTTGGCGGGTAAAGGCAAAGCCTCGTAAAGGATGGCTAAAATTATTGCTAAATCGCTTGCTGAGCTTTTCCATTGTAGTAAGCCTGGGTTTTATCCTTTTAGTCTCGCTGCTGATCAATGCGGTTATTGCGGCCCTGATGACACGTTTTAACAACATCTTTCCGGCAACAGAAGTGTATACTTCCTATGCAATTAATATCGGGCTGACCTTTATTACAATTACCTGCCTTTTTGCCATCATTTTTAAGGTATTACCAGATGCAAAGGTCAAATGGCGCGATGTACTGAATGGTGCAATTACGACAGCCATTTTATTTATGGCTGGCAAGTTCCTGATTGGTTATTACCTCCAGAATAGCAATATCAGTAATACCTTTGGTGCTGCCGGTTCTATTATCATTATACTCTCCTGGGTATACTATTCAGCCATTATTCTCTATTTTGGTGCTGCCTATACACGTGCCAATGCGCAGATTAAGGGCCGCCAGATTTATCCCAATGAATATGCGGTGTGGATTGAAACCATTGAAAAAAAGGCAGATAAGCCACTTCCTGTGGCCTAAATCTGCATTTTAATCTTCTATTAGGACTTGCAGCTTTTAAAATTGAACAAGCAAAGGCTCTTTTTCAAGTATTTATAGGCCCCCGCCTATAAATTTAGCAACATTATGTTAATAACTTGATGTGCAGAACCTGGCATGAGTTTCGTAAATTGCAATTAGTAGAAAAACAAAGAATTTCTACTTTTTAAAACCTTTTAATTTAAATATTTTGACAGACACCATTATTCAACTCAACACGCTTAACCCCATTGAGTTCTTTGGGGTGAACAATGCAAAACTAAATTTACTCAAAAAAAGGTTTCCCCTCCTTAAAATCCTATCCAGGGGCACACAGATCAAATTAAGCGGCGCAGCAGAATATGTAGAGGAGGCAAAGGAAAAAATCAATTTGATTCTCCAGTACATGGAACGCAGTGGCGACTTAAGTGACAACTATTTTGAAGAGATACTCGGTACAATTGATGAAGGTAAGGTGGACAATTTTCTGGAAAAACATCCTAATGATGTACTCGTGTTTGGCCCAAATGGAAAAACAATCCGTGCCAGAACGGCCAACCAGAAGTTAATGGTGAAAGCCGCTGACAACAATGATATTGTTTTTGCTATCGGACCCGCTGGTACGGGCAAGACCTATACTGCAGTAGCACTTGCAGTCAGGGCGCTCAAAAACAAAATTGTCAAAAAGATCATTCTCACCCGTCCTGCTGTAGAAGCCGGAGAAAGCCTTGGTTTTTTGCCCGGCGACCTAAAAGAAAAAATTGATCCCTACCTGCGTCCACTCTATGATGCGCTGGATGATATGATCCCTGCAGACAAACTCGGCTATTATATGAGTACCCGGACCATTGAAATTGCGCCTTTGGCCTATATGCGAGGCCGGACGCTGGATCATGCTTTTATCATTTTGGATGAATCGCAGAATGCCAACGACCTTCAGCTTAAAATGTTCCTTACCCGTATCGGTGCAAATGCAAAGGCCATCATTACTGGCGACCCTACTCAGATCGATCTGCCTAAGAATCAACGAAGTGGACTCTGGAAAGCAGTTTCCATTCTAAAAGATGTAGACGGAATCGCTCATATTGAACTCAATGAAGAAGATGTAGTCAGGCACCGTCTGGTGAAGCAAATTATCAGAGCATACAATAAGGCGGACGAGGTCGAAGCCGCTGAACAACATTTTTTTATGCATAAAAACGGGACAAAAGAAAAAAAAGCATAATCTTTGCTGGTTAAAGTAAGAAAAAATATAAAAAATTATGAAAAAATCAATCTGGTTAGGCTGCCTTTTCGCAATCGCAGTCGTGGGTTATTCTTGTAAATCATCCAATACGCCTTCTAAAGTCGCTGAGGAATTTGCAACTGCCATGGTCCGCAGCGATTTTACCACAGCAAAGACACTGGTAACTGAAAACGACAAAGCAATGCTGGATCAGGGTGAAGAAATGAGTAAATCCACTCCAATGGCCGATTCACTTAAAACA
>DATJDF010000117.1:0-2410 GCA_035497555.1 Arachidicoccus sp.
TCACACAACTGGAATGGACCCTGGTCAAAACAACATCGCCTTCATTCCAGCTACCCTTAATCAGTGCCAAATGTTCAGCGGCATTATTCTTTTCCTTAAAGGCTACTAATTCAAAATTACCGTACTTAGTCGGCATATGTACCCGAACCACTTCTTCAATCAGTGAATCGGATTTTAACCGGTATTCAATTAAGTCCTTTATGGAAACAATCTTAAGGTCATATTCCTTTGCCATTATTTCCAGCTGCGGCAAACGCGCCATGGTCCCATCCTCATTCATTATTTCTACAAGGACACCTGCTGGCTCGAGCCCGGCCAGTCGGGCCAGATCCACGGCTGCTTCCGTATGACCGGTCCGGCGTAAAACGCCGCCATCCTTGGCACGCAAAGGAAATATATGACCCGGTCGGCCAAAATCCTCTGGTTTGATGCTTTTATCCACCATCGCCTGGATCGTCTTCGCACGGTCATGCGCACTAATACCTGTGGTACAGCCATGTCCCAGTAAATCAATACTCACCGTAAAGGGCGTTTCGTGAAGTGCCGTATTTTTGGGAACCATCAGTGCTAGTTCCAGACTATCCGCCAGTTTTTCAGTTATCGGTACACAGATTAATCCTCGTCCCACTTTACTCATAAAGTTGATGATTTCCGGGGTAATGTTAGCGGCGGCCGTAATAAAATCACCTTCATTTTCACGATCTTCATCATCCACCACAATGACCAGTTTGCCGGCTTTTATATCCTCAATTGCACTATCTATCGTATTTAACATATTGTCGTTCCTTAATTTTTAAATAATCCAGTAAAACAGCTATACTGTTTAAAAAGGATGTGCAAAATTACAACATAATCACTAAATCGAGCCGTCACCCATTAACAATTATTTCTAATCTATAGTTAACCAGGTAGCTTTTAGCAGTTCCTTCACGTAAAAAAAAGAAGTTCCTGGACATTCAGGAACTTCTTCTTTTACAAAACATCAGTAAATTGTAAAATCTGCTCAAATCGACACCTTTATAAAGCATTTCACCCTATTTGGCAGGTTTAACCGCCTGACGGGCTAGTAATCGCCATTTGCCGTGTTTTTTTGCCCATACCAGCAGTACGGCCAGCCGGACCGTTCCTTTTACTTTGTTGTCAAATGTTTCGGCAGTCAGAATGTGCCGTACGGTGGCTGTATTACCTACCAGATCCACCGTTTGCTCCGTTAATTTAATGGATACAAAATCAGATCTGCCAGATGTGATCCCTTCTACAAATTCCTGCTGATTTTGCACCACTCCCGAAGAATGAGCATATTTCAAACTAGGATAGGTCATGTCAAAGAGTTCAGGTCCGTCCGCTTCAACCATTGCTTTGTTGAATTTATCGACCGTTTGTTCAATGGTATGCATTGTTTTTTTCTGTCCATAGACGGCTGATCCGATTACAAAAAGTAAAAATGTGCTTAAAAAAATCTGTTTCATTAATATTATTTTAATTGTACAACAATAGGTTGGTCAAAAGCCGCTACCTCAGCATCTAAATACGTCTTAAAAGCTGTTAGGGTAGAAAATTCAGGAGCGGATTTACTCCAGCAGGCATAAAACCTGAAATTCGCCTGCGTGTCCGTTCCAATAGATTGCTCACTCAGGTAACTATCGGTAATATCCGTTAAATCTGTTGGCTTATCGCCCAAATGCCAGAAACCGTTGGTTTCCTTTGCTGGAGTCAGGATTGCCATTCCCAACGGATCATGATTTTCAGACTGCTTGCCATAACTATACAGAATTGTGGCTTTATTCGATTGAATGGAATCTAACTGATTTTCGTAAAAATCTGCTATCCCCATATCAATTTTCAGTCCAGCGGGTATCTCACCGGATATAGCTACCTTGCTTTGGTAAAAATATTGGCCACCCCAAATACTGATCCACTCCGTTACAGTAACCGGTTTGTTTTCTAGTTGCCACTTATAACCCATTCTAAAAATTGAACGAACCGGTCCGTCTGCGATCTGTTGAAATGTTTCTCCCAATATATCGGTTCCGGCCAGCCGGACCAAGGTATCCCGGCCGTCTGGCCGGGTATAATGAAAGGCCAGCGCGCCTGCACCTAAAGAGCTGCCCACTTTTAAGATGTCCATACCCCATCCCGATAACTTATGGTAACTATTATCCGGATTGACACCTACGCTGTCCAGCACCATACCAGTAATCCGTTTACCGTAAATATCCTTGTTATTGCGGGTGTCAAAATATAACCTGAAAGCCACTTTATCATTTTCCCAACCAGGGCCTTCTGTCAAATAGGGCGGCAATTTGTGTTTAGAGAAATCTGTAGGCAGATTACCGGGGGGCATATCCAGCTTTTTTACAGCCGGGCCGAACTGATCCTGATTATCTTTAAGTTTCATGCGTACATGGGC
>DATJDF010000118.1:0-13807 GCA_035497555.1 Arachidicoccus sp.
GCGGAGTAATCTGTAAGTTTACATCGGTTGAAAAAGGGACTATTTCTTTATGAAATTTACCCGGCTAACAATATATTAAAATAAGATTAAGACTGGGGAATTTATCCTCCCATTTTTTACTTCTTTCTACCGCTCATATTAGTCATCCAAATGCAAATATTTACGAATCATAATTTGAATTCAGGTAATCTGGAAATCAGCTGTCCAAAATTTTCAGATTTGCAAAAGCTTTCAATGTTCCTGAAGTTGTCTTTATGGATCGTAGTCTCTCTTCTGTTGGCAAATGAATTAGCAGCACAATCGCGGCCGATTTCTACATCAGTTTCAAAATCTCCTGCTTTTGAAAGAGGGTCTATTGCCATGGCTAGCCGGTCCATGATAAAAAAACTTGTCAAAGGCGATAAAGTTTCAGATTTGCCCGGCTATGACCCCGCTAAACCCTGGGTATTCTGGTATTGGATGAATGCTAGCGTTTCAAAAGAAGGGATCTACCGGGATCTGGTAGCGATGCAGCAGCAGGGGATTTGCGGTGCTTATCTGATGTGCATTTATGGTAGTGGTAAAATGGACACACTGATGACCCAGCCGCCAGCTGAACAATTAAGCCCTGAGTGGTGGCAGCTGATTCATTATGCGTTTCAGGTAGCAGATAGCCTAGGCCTGAAGCTGGCTATGCATGTTGGCGATGGATTTGCGACAGCAGGTGGCCCCTGGATTACGGATGCACTTTCCATGCAAAAAGTAGTATGGTCAAAAACAGTTGTGGAAGGAAATAGACAGATTCGGATGAAATTGCCTGTTTCAGGTGCCATCCGGGGGAATTATTATAAAGATATTGCTGTATACGCTTTTCCCACTCCTAATTACCAGGGTGCTGAAAATTCTACATTAAAGACCAGACCTGTTGTCACCACAAATGCAGATGATCCGCATCCGGAGAGGTTATTGCAGCCGTCTAATACTGCCACCTTCTCCAGTAAGAAGCCTTGCTGGATCACTTACAGCTTTGACAAGCCTTTTACATGCAGATCCATTGAAATCAAAATAGGTGTGGTAAATCAACAAGCTAAACGTTTACAAGTCTGGACAAGCCAGGATGGGAAAGTATTTAAATTTTATACCCAGTTACAACCATCCAGAAGTGGTTGGCAGGATTATGAAATGCCGATAACTTATTCTGTACCTGCTATAACTGCAAAGTATTTTCGGTTTGTTTATGACCCGGAAGGCACAGAACCCGGAAGTGAAGATCTTGATGATGCTAAATGGTCTCCTAGACTGAAAGTTGCCGCTATCTCGCTGTTTAGTAATGCGCGTATTAATCAGTACGAAGGGAAGTCGGGTCTGATCTGGCGGGTCGCTAAACGTACTGATGCCACCACTTTGCCTGACTCTGTCTGTATTGATACAGCAAGATTACTTAATATCACGGATCATTTGGATGCAGCAGGCAATCTCGCATGGGACGCACCTAAAGGGCGATGGACGATTTTACGGATGGGGCATTCATCTACGGGTAAAACCAATGCAACCGCCGGTGGCGGCCAGGGTCTGGAATGTGATAAGTTTAATCCGGTAGCGGTGAAGCTACAGTTCGATCACTGGTTTGGAGAGGTTGCCAAAAAAATGGGTCCTGATTTAGCAACCCATGTATTAAAGATCTTTCATGTAGACAGTTGGGAGTGTGGAAGCCAGAATTGGTCACCGGTTTTCAGAACCGCTTTTATAAAAATGCATGGCTATGATCCAATAAAGATGTTACCCGTTATGGCAGGTCTGCCGGTGGGTTCTGCCAGGAGCTCTGAGTCTTTTTTATATGATATCCGCCAGACGATTGCAGAATTATTAAATGAAAATTTCTTTGGAACGCTGGCGGAAGCAGCCCACCAACAGGGTTGCCTGTTCAGTGCAGAATGTACTGCGCCGGTTATGGTCAGTGATGGTATGCGCCATTTTGATAAAGTGGATATACCAATGGGGGAATTTTGGTTGCGTAGCCCGACTCATGATAAACCTAATGACATATTAGATGCAATTTCCGGGGGGCATATTTATGGGAAAAAGATCATTCAGTCGGAAGCTTTCACGGAACTCAGAAACAAATGGGACGAGTACCCGGGCATGTTAAAAGCCTTACAGGATCATCATTATGCGATGGGCATCAACCGGTTTGTCTTCCATGTGTTTACGGAGAATCCCTGGCTGGACCGAAAGCCGGGCATGACGCTAAGCGGCGTGGGATTATATTTTCAAAGAGATCAGACCTGGTGGCCGATGGCAAAGGGTTGGATGGATTATACTCGCCGCAGCCAGGAGATTTTACAAAAAGGCGTTCCTGTAACAGATATTGCAGTATACAATGGTGCGGAAATTCCCAGCAGAGCAATATTGCCAGACCGGCTTTTACCTACCCTCCCAGGTATTTTTGGCGCTTTGCGTGTAAATAACGAAGTAAAGAGGCTCGCCAATAAAGGCAATCCGTTACAGCATATTCCGGAAAAAGTGACGTCCTTGGCCACAATTACGACCGCAAAGGATTGGGTGGATCCACTGCACGGATATAAATATGACGCTATTAATACGGATGCCTTGCTGCGACTAGCAAAAGTGAATAATGGCCGGATTGTTTTACCGGGTGGAGCAAGCTATGGACTCCTGGTCTTACCAAAACTGGATAAGATGGATCCGAATAATACCTATTTGCCAACGCCGTTAGCTGAGAAGTTATTGGCACTCGTGCGTGGGGGCGGAATCCTGCTGCTGGACCGGTATCCGACAGCCATTCCGGGACGCTCCGGTGAAAGGAAAGGAGATGTATATCTTCAGAAATTAATGGATACCCTGATGGGGGGAAGATACACCACTTTGCAACATCCTGCTCCAGGCACGCAGCGTAGACTAGGCAAAGGCACCGTGCTTTTTGGCCCTTACCTGAAAACTGATTTTTCCTCCATTAATTTGCCGCGTGATTTCCAGGTCAGAAGCCTGGACGGCAAACCGGCAGGGGGGATCGCATGGAATCACCGGGAACTTAGGTCCGGAAAGGAAGCGCCGCAGACAGAGGTAGATCAGAAAATAGCCGGATTGTCAGGAATTCGTGATATTTATTTTGTCTCCAATCAACAGAATACAGAGCGCAACTTGACGATTACACTTCGAAGTAAGGCGACGGAAGTATTTCTTTATGACGCTGTGACTAATCAATTGAACCAACAACAGATAGTGGACGTTCAGCCAAAAAATGGGCGATCAGATCAGCATATTCCAATTCAGCTTCGGCTAAATCTTCCAGCGAGCGGCTCTGTCTTTATATTATTAAGGCCAAAAGTTAAACAGCTGAATGGAGGACAAGTTCCTCCCAGGATTGCTCATACAGTAGGTAAACCTAAAGTGCTCAAAACCCTGTCTGGGAATGAAAACTGGTCTGTGCAGTTTGATACTGCAAAAGGAGGTCCGGCCGCAGCTATCAAAATGACCACCCTTACAGACTGGCGCTTTATGAGGGATACCAGCCTGAGGCATTATTCAGGTACCGCCCTCTATAAACTTAGTTTTGTCTGGAATGGGGATACTAAAATAGAAAAGAACAATAATAGTAGTTATACTGACCTCTACTTAAACCTGGGCATTGTCAATAATATTGCAGCCGTGAAATTAAATGGCAAGGATTGTGGGGTAGCCTGGACTGCACCTATGCGCGTTAATATCACGGGTGCTTTGAAAAAAGGGCACAACGAATTAGAAATCCAGGTCGCCAATACTTGGGCTAACCGACTCATAGGAGATCATGCACTTCCTCTAAACAAAAGGCGAACATTTACCACTGCTCCTTTTAATCTTGATGGACATGATTTACTACCTGCAGGATTATTAGGCCCAGTGCAGATCATGGAGGAGTAAATTTTATTAGCCGTTGCCCATCTGCAAATCGATGGAATGGCGAATGGAACAATAAGTGTAAAGAGTAAACAATAGAATAGATAATTTAAAAAATCATTGAATGCGTAGCAGAAGTATGATCTTTAATAACCGGCTAAAGGGTCGGTTATGGATTAAGGTGATGGGTATTATATTAGTTACAATAGGTTGTTTCAGTCATGTAATGGCGCAAGATGCGCCATTGACCAATACGACCCATAGCCCGTATGCAAAACTTAGTGGAGTGCCCATGCAGGATGTCCATCTGACGGATGGCTTCTGGGCAGATTGGTTCAGGGTGTGTAAAGATTCCATGCTCCCGAATATGTGGGATCTGTTTAATAATGACACCCTCAGTCATGGGTTTAAGAATTTCAAAATCGCTGCTGGACTGGACAGCGGCAAACACGTAGGCCCTCCATTTATGGATGGTGATTTTTTAAAGTGGCTGGAGGGCGTAGCGGCTGTCTATGCACATACAAAAGATCCTAAACTGGACCGTTTGATGGATAAGGTAATCCGTGTCATTGCAAAAGCCCAGCGGCAGGATGGTTATTTAGGGACGCAGGTCCAGATTACACAGATGTACCAGCCCGATTCATTACAAGTTTTTGGTGACACATTGAGTTTTGAGGCCTATAATCTGGGCCATCTTATGACTACTGCCTGTGTACATTACCGTGCAACGGGTAAGAAGACACTACTGGCTGTCGCTGAAAAGGCAGCTGCTTTTTTACAACATTACTATGCGCACTCTTCCCCAACACTGGCCCGGAGTGCTATTTGCCCGTCTCATTATATGGGAGTCATCGAATTATACCGTACCACGAAAAATCCAGCCTATTTAACTCTGGCTAAGAAATTACTGGATCTCAGAGATCAGGTTGAGAATGGAACGGATCAGAATCAGGACCGGATACCTTTTAGAAAACAGACACTGGCTGTTGGTCACGCAGTACGTGCTAATTATCTGTATGCCGGTGCGGCCGATGTATTTATGGAAACAGGGGATAGCAGTCTGCTGCATCCACTGGAATCTATCTGGAAAGATGTGGTCTACCGTAAAATGTACATTACTGGTGGCTGCGGTGCACTTTATGACGGTGTTTCCCCCGATGGCACTTCCTATCATCCCGATGAAATCCAGCAGGTGCATCAGGCTTATGGCCGTCCTTATCAACTGCCAAATTTTACAGCACATGATGAAACCTGTGCCAATATTGGTAATGTACTCTGGAATTGGCGGATGTTACAGATCACCGGTAATGAAAAGTATGCCGATGTACTGGAGCGGACGCTCTATAACAGTGTGCTATCCGGTATCAGTCTGAATGGTAAGACCTTTTTGTATTCCAATCCATTGGCTTATGACCAGCATAATCCTTATCATTTAAGATGGTCAGAGAAACCAAGAGATCCTTATATTGGATATTCATTTTGTTGCCCGCCCAATGTCGTAAGAACGGTGGCTGAAGTGAGTGATTATATGTATAGTATTTCGGATGACGGATTGTACTTGCATTTATACGGCGCAAACACCTTAGAAACCAATACTAAAAATGGCGAACCCCTTGCTTTGACTGAAAAAACCAATTATCCCTGGGATGGGCAGGTTGATATCACCTGGGACAAAGCTCCTGCAGAAAAATTTGCACTTCATATCCGGATCCCGTCCTGGTGCAGTGATGGTCATCTGCTTCTCAATGGAAAACCAGTAGCGGTTAAAATTATACCTGGCAGTTACGTCCAACTGAACCGCAACTGGCAAAAAGGTGATAAACTGACTTTGGATCTGCCCATGAAGCCGCAATTTATGCAGGCCAATCCTCTGGTTGAAGCGACGCAGGGTTTAGTAGCCGTACAAAGAGGTCCTTTGGTATATTGTATGGAGTCCAAAGATCTACCAGCTGGAGTGGAGATCAGCGATTTGACTTTGGATATGAAAAACAAGTATAGCTTAGAGAAAATGAAAATGGAAGGGCAGACTTTATGGTCTATAAATACAGAAGCGACCATGCAAGCTTCAAAAAATTGGGGAAATGCATTATATCAGCCCATTGATACTGAAGCGACGAAGCGTCAGGTGCCAGTAAAGTTGATCCCATATTATAGCTGGGAAAATAGAGGTCGGGCAGATATGCGGGTATGGCTGCCCCTGGCAGGAAAATAACAGATTTGTATCTATAATGGTAATTTAATCGAATTGAAATTAAGTATACGCTGATTCAATAATGAGTCGGCGTATTTTTTTGGGTGAGCGGATTCGGACAGTTTTGTTTATATACGAAGGTGATAATGCTATTTGAAAAAAGATGATTGGATTTAAAATTGCCTTTGCGGCGTTATTTTGATTTTAAAGGTTGGTTATCCTTTGGTCAAAGGGCAATATTAGTGAAAATCTATGTTTAAAAAGCATCAAAATCTAGTGCAAAAATTGCATTTTGAAATTTTTTTTCAAAAATTTGTACAGAAAAGTATTATTGACACGTATTAGTGGTTTTTTCCTGTATTATCTGATTGCTATCGATTGTATGATGGCCTGCTGCCAAAACTTACGGCCGTTTTGAAAGACAATAGTCAAATGCAAAGGTAAGCATGATCTTTTTGAAAATATAAGTGGATATATAAAGCTAAATGACAATGCAAAAGTTAATATGTGCATAACATGACGTAGGTGTTCTGTTAAAAATTGAATTGTAAATAATATCTTTATTCTTTCTTTAACACCTTAAAGGAAGTCGTTTTATTTGAATTGTTAACCCTATTTGTTCACATTATTATTTAACCCTATGAATTGTAGTAAAAAAGCGTTTGCGCTGCTGTTGTTCTGTCTGACGCTGCTTGGAAGTCAGGCAATGGCGCAAAATCAAAAGGAAGTGACGGGCACGGTGGAGGATGCAAAAACGCATCAACCCATCGCAGGTGCCTCGATCCAGGCAAGGGATACTAAGATTGGCACACTAGCCGGTCCTGACGGCACATTTACACTTTCCGTGCCGGATACGGTCAGCATGCTGACCGTAAGTTATATTGGTTATAGCACAAGAGAAATTCCACTAGCGGGTCAGACTGGACCGATTTCCATCGCGCTGGCTGCCGCAGATCAATCCTTAGAAGAAGTTGTTGTGGTAGGTTATGGTACCCAGAAACGTGTAACAATTACAGGTTCGGTGGCATCCGTTCAAGGCACAGATTTACAAAAAGCACCGGTGACCAATCTATCCAATTCACTAGCAGGCAGGTTACCAGGTGTAACAGCTGTGCAGGCCAGTGGAGAACCCGGTTATGACGGCTCCTCTATTCGCATCCGTGGAACCAATTCTTTGGGTAACAGTGATGCATTAATTGTCATTGATGGCGTTCCTAGCAGGGCTGGTGGACTCGAAAGATTAAACCCTGCCGATATAGAAAGTGTTTCTGTATTGAAGGATGCATCAGCGGCCATTTATGGATCCCGCGCCGGTAACGGTGTTATACTGATCACAACCAAACAAGGTAAAAGCGGCGCACCTAAATTAACCTATGATTTTAGTTATGGATTACAACGACCTACCCGGACTCCGGAAATGTCAGATGCAGTGGAGTATGCAAAAATCCGGAATAATTTAAAGATCTATGACAATGTCCCCACCGCGGAGTGGGCGGATGCTGCTGCAGCTTTTGCAAAAGACGGTAAATATCATATAAAAGGTGGTGAAGATATCACAGCTGATTTTGGCCCGGAAGATATGCAGAAGTATCAGGACGGTTCTGATCCTCTGGGACATCCCAATACGGATTGGTTTGGGACGACACTTAAAAGCTGGTCTCCTCAACAAAGGCATAATGTACAGTTAAGCGGTGGAAGTGAAAAGATCCATTATTTGGCATCCTTAGGTTATTTAGATCAGGATGCATACTATAAAAACTCAGCGACAGGTTTCCAACAGTATGATATGCGGATCAATCTGGAAGCAAATATCAATAAGTACGTAAAGGCCTCCCTGGGTGTTGTTGCCAGAGAAGAATACCGTCATTTTCCAACCTTGGGTGCAGGCGATATCTTCCGTATGCTGATGCGTGGAAAGCCGACAGAAATAGAAGTATGGCCTAACGGTTTACCGGGCCCTGATATTGAGTATGGACAAAATCCCATTGTGATCACAACCAATAAAACCGGTTATGATCGTGATAAACGGGATTATTTTCAGACCAATGGAAAAATAGAGATCAAAATACCGGGTGTCGAGGGTTTAAAGGTGACGGGTTCAGCTTCAATAGATAAGATGTCCGGACGCAGAAAGCTTTGGCAGACTCCCTGGTCGCTTTATTTCTGGGATAAACAATCCTTCGAAGAAGACGGTGTTACACCAGTGCTTACCAGTAGTGTACGGTCCACATTTTTGGATCCCCGGCTGAAAGAATGGTCTGCCAGTCAATTGGCGGTTAATCTTACCGGTTTAATAGATTACAACCATACATTTGGGGGCGATCATGAAGTAACATTCTTAGCGGGTGTCACGCGCGAAAAGGTCGATAACGATGATTTTTACGCTTTTCGTAGGTACTTTATCTCGTCCTATCTGGATCAGTTAGGTGCTGGTGGTCAACAGGAACAGGATTTAGGTAATGACGCGGCTACAGGGGATCCTTATGGACTGTTCCAAAGGGCAAGGTTGAGTTATTTTGGCCGTGTAGGATATAATTATAAGGAAAAATACATCGCGGAATTCCTGTGGCGTTCAGATGGATCTTATATTTTTCCGCCAGAGAAAAGATTTGGCTTTTTCCCGGGGGTAACAGCTGGCTGGCGTATTTCTGAAGAGAATTTCTGGAAAAACAATATCTCCTTTATCAACAATTTCAAATTGCGTGGATCCTGGGGTAAGATGGGGGCAGAGGCCTATATCCCGAATACCAGTGATCTAGCGGAGTATCAGTATTTAGCTACCATGGGTTACGGCAGTTATATATTGGGTGGTGAAGTGGCAAAATCCTTGCTTGAAAGCCGGGTAAATAACCCTGACTTTACTTGGGAGGTTGCCAATAATTATAATATAGGATTTGACGCCAATGCCCTGAATAATCATTTGAGCGTTGAATTTGACTATTTCTATAATAAAAGAACCAATATCCTGATTCCAAGGAGCGGTTCCATTCCAGAAAGCTCTGGTATTACCGATAAATTACCACCGGTGAATTTGGGTCAGGTTAATAACAAAGGTTGGGAATTTAAAGTAGGATATAATGGCAATGCAGGTGAATTTCATTATAATGCCAGCGTCAATGGCGGTTATGCAAAAAACAAGATCGTCTTCTGGGATGAAACACCGGGCGCACCTTCTTACCAGCGCTCTACAGGCCAGCCCGTGGGCAGCTTCCTGGCTTATGAATATGACGGCGTATTCCCAGATCAGGCCTCTATCGATGCGAATAAAATAAATTACGGAGATATTACAGGCCAGCTTCGTCCCGGCGACATGAAATTTAAGGACGTAAATGGTGATGGCAAGATAACCGGAGATGATAAGGTCCGTCTGGATAAAACGGGCACGCCTTCTTTTACTACAGGCTTTAATCTAAATTTAGATTACAAAGGATTTGATATGTCAGTCATGTTCCAGGGGGCTTTTGGTGGTCTGCAGTATATTGGTCTGACAGAATCCGGAGATATTGGCAATTTTACAAAATATGCCTATGATCACCAGTGGACCGTCGACAATCCTAGTACCACAGATCCACGCCTGACCAATCGTAATAACTCGTATTATGCAGATGCAGCAGTAGCCGGTAACAATACCTATTGGTTAAAGAGTAATAATTATGTCCGTTTGAAAAATATGGAGATCGGTTATACTTTACCTCCGGATATGCTGACCAAGGCCGGCATTTCCCGACTTAGGGTATTTGTTAGCGGACTTAATTTAATCACTTGGGATAAGATAAAAATCTGGGATCCGGAGTCTACCTCTTCTAATGGGCAGTATTATCCGCAAGCCAAAATCATCAATTTTGGCCTAAGTGTAGCCTTCTAATCCTATGAAATTGTCTTAGAATTCTAAAAAGAATGAACCTAAAAAATTAAAAGTCATGAAAAATTTGAATCATAAAATAATAGCCTGCCTATCTTTTTTGGGCCTGTTATTATTCTCCAGCTGTAGCAAGGACTTCCTGAACCAGGAGCCCCTTGATCAGATCCCTGCCGAGCAGGTGTGGAAAGATCCTGCACTCGCGTCCGCATTTGTTACAGAAATATATAACGGACTTGGCCAAGGCGGATTTGACGAGCAGATGCTGGCTTCCCTTTCTGATGAGGCCGTGTTCACGCATACGGGCCGTAATATAAATACCATTAATGAAGGTAGTCTTAGTCCTACTATTCTAGGTTGGGTGGCTGGAACTTATGCCTACGCAAGTATGTATCAAAGGATCAGGGCCTGTAATCTGGCAATTGAAAATCTATCGGGTCCCGAATCCCAGATTACCGATACGGCAGTAAATAGACAGTTGCGCGGTGAGGCTTATTTTTTGCGAGCATACTATTACCAGCAGTTAACCCGCTATTACGGTGGTGTTCCGCTCATTACAAAAACTTACGGACTAAAGGATAGTTTTGCGGTTGCAAGGAATACCTATGCAGAATGTGTTGATTTTATTGTAAAGGACTGCGATAGTGCGGCGACCCTCTTAAAAGGAAGAACCATGTCTAAAGGTCAGGCCACTTATATTGCTTCTTTAGCACTTAAGTCCAGGGTGCTGCTGTATGCAGCAAGTGATCTGCATGTTGCCGCTAATTTGCAGAAATTAACGGATTTTGCAAGTGCAGATACGAAATTTAAAATTGATGAGCTCGCCTATACTTCTGGATCACAGGCCGACCGTTGGAAGGCAGCTAAAGCCGCCGCCCTTCAAGTGATCAATGAAGGTGGTGGAGGTTATAAGTTAAATCTTACTGCACCCGTCAGTCCAACAGAGGGAACCGAAAACTATATTTCCATCTCCATGGGCGGCGGAAGTAAGGCGCCAAATGTAGACGCTGCGGCAGAATCCGAGCTTTTATTTGCGCGCTATTTTGTACCGGCAAAGGACGAAGGCGGTGAATATGTTGGTCGCAATAACGGCCCGAATGGATATCATAACTGGTCAGGTAATACGCCGATCGGTTTATTAGTCGATGATTATGAAATGCTGGATGGAAGTAAGTTCAGCTGGAGTAATCCGGTTGAACACGCAGCCCCTTATAAAAATAGGGATCCGCGGTTTTATGCTACTATATTATACGATGGCGCCGGGTGGAAACCACGTGACAAGGCGGGTGTCGATGTGGATCCTGCCAATCAAATCCAGACGGGAAGCTATGATATGTTAGATTCGAAGAAAAATCTCTTTACCTATAACGGTTTGGATACCAGAAGTAGTTCTGTAGAAGATTGGAACGGCTCCAGAACTGGGTATTATATGCGCAAGTTTATTGATCCCGACCCTAATATCGTGGATGCCAGTTCTAAACAGTATATTCCGTGGCCTTTTCTTCGTTATACTGAAGCAGTTCTGAACTATATTGAAGCCTGCCTGGAAACAGGGGATGAGCCAACCGCTAAATTATGGTTGAACCGTATCCGTTTCAGGGCTGGTATGCCAGCGGTTACTTCCTCAGGTGCAGCGCTCATGAATGACTACAGAAATGAACGCCGGATCGAGCTCGCTTACGAAGAGCACCGTTATCATGATGCCCGTCGCTGGATGATCGCCAAAGAGACACTGGGTAGAAAGTTGACCTTTATAAAGGTTATCGGGAAATTAAAACCTGGAAAATCACTGTCCACTAAAGATTATCACCATGATGAGTCGGTTTATAATTATACCTATACCCCGGTTACAGATAATGCACATGAAAACCGGACTTGGGTCAATAAAATGTATTTCCGGCCTTTCTCCCGTGATGAAATCAATAAAAATAACCTCCTGGCGCAGAATCCGGGATACAGCAATTAATATTTAATCAGAGTTTAAACTATTCATTCAGTGGATACAAAATAAAGTCAACGGCCCGCAGCTTGCGGGCCGTTTGTCATTAAATATGAATGCACATTTACTGGTTTCCATTACCAACAGGATGATGAGGAACCTGAATCTGTTTATATTTTTGTCGTATCTTTTGCCTATTGCTTAACTTAGTACTGGTATTTCCAGTAGTTCGACGCAGGTGTGAAACTTGTTAAGGAATTTTTTTTAAATTTTAAATGGTATGACTATGCAGATACAGTTTGGGAAACTTAGTTTGAATTTGAATCTAAGTTTAAAATTCAATGCAAATAGGAGGTGCATCCGTTTAGGTGCTACAGGTATCATAATCGGGTTATGGATGATTGCTATGAATGTGACAAACGGGCAGGCCCATGTTCAGTCCACCACCTACCAGTGGCCAACCGATACGCTGGTATTGCAGAAGCTACATAAATGGCAGGGCGAGAAATTTGGGCTATTGATGCATTGGGGAACTTATAGCGAGTGGGGGATTGTGGAAAGCTGGAGTTTATGCCCGGAAGATGAAGGGTGGACAAAAAGAACAGGTCCTTACGCAAACGATTATTTTACTTACAAAAAGGCTTATGAAAATCTACAGACGAAATTCAACCCGGTGCAGTTTAACCCGGACAAGTGGGCAAAGGCTGCTAGGGAAGCGGGGATGAAGTATGTGGTATTTACGACAAAACACCACGACGGATTCTGTATGTTTGATACCCACCAGACGGATTATAAGGTTACTTCCAGTAAGACACCGTTTTCCAAAAACCCGAAAAGCAATATCGCCAAAGAAATATTCAAAAGTTTTCGCAGCCAGGGGTTTATGATCGGAGCTTATTTTTCCAAGCCCGACTGGCACAGTCCTGATTACTGGTGGCCTTATTTCCCACCCAAAGACCGCAATGTCAATTATGATCCGGCAAAGTATCCTAAAAGATGGGCGGCTTTCAAGGATTATACTTATGCGCAGATCAAAGAGCTAATGACGGAGTATGGAAGGATGGATATTCTCTGGTTAGATGGTGGTTGGGTACGCCCCCACACAAAAGTCGAGCAGGAAAAGACCGGTGTCTACAACCAGGATATTGATATGCCGCGTATCGCGGCGATGGCCAGGAAGCATCAGCCCGGATTGTTGGTGGTGGATAGGAGTGTTGCAGGCAAATATGAGAACTATCAGACGCCGGAACAAACTGTTCCAACAGAACCCCTGGATCATCCTTGGGAGAGTTGTATTACCATGGGGAATTCCTGGAGCTATGTTCCGGGAGATCACTACAAATCCACCAATACACTGATTCATCTTCTGGTAAGAATTGTTTCACGCGGGGGGAATCTTCTTCTAAATATAGGTCCGTCACCATTAGGTGATTGGAGTGACACCGCCTATCAGCGTTTAACAGAAATTGGTGCCTGGATGCAGGTCAATGGTACCTCAATATATGACAGTAAACCGTTGGCGCCATATGGCCAGGGAAATTTAGTATACACAGCTTCGGAGGATGGAAAATCCAAATATGTTTTTTTACTGTCAGGGGACTCTACAGATCAGGTTAGCCTTCCAGATCATCTGCAACTGCCTACAGGCTTGTTAGATGGCCGTCACGAAATTTCGGTGCTGGGCTACCCGGATATCAAAGTTCAGACTGATGTTAAATCGGGCCTGCTGAAATTCAATAAAAAATCTATAAATACGATGCAGGGTAAGACAAAATATGCTCTTGTGATAAAACTTACCGGACCTGAGAAGTGAAATGTTGGACGGGTAGTTAAGAATGACCGGACACTTCAATATTTATAAGCTATATGCTACCCAGCGACATAATAACAAATGAGCCTGCAAGTACTATAAGCGCTATGATTAAAGTAGTATATGTGGATT
>DATJDF010000119.1:0-5709 GCA_035497555.1 Arachidicoccus sp.
GCTGGAGCTGCTGTCTTACCCAAACATTTATTTGCAAATCCAAAGAAAGCCAATGAGAAAGTTAAGCTGGCTTTTATTGGTGTTGGCCTGAGAGGCGAATCTCATGTAGCCCTTGCCTCACGTCGGGATGACGTGGAAATAGTCGCCATGGCTGATATCAATCCACAGATGATGGACCGGGCCAAAAGTATCATCAAAAAGGCCGGAAGGCCAATGCCACAGATAATTCTGGGTGATGAACATGCCTACAGAAAAGTGTTTGATATAAAAGGGCTGGACGGCATTATTATAGCCACACCCTGGGAATGGCATGCTACTATGATTATTGAATCGATACAAGCTGGTATAAAGTATATTGGAACAGAGGTGATCCTTGGGATTACACTGGAGGATCATTGGGAAGTTGTTCGTGCCGCTGAAAAAGCAAAGGCCAATGTAATGATGCTTGAAAATGTCTGTTACCGCCGTGATGTAATGGCCGTAATGCATATGGTCAGACAAAATGTGTTTGGAGAAATTGTGCATTTACAGGGTGGCTATCAGCACAATCTACGCCCCGTGTTGTTTTCTGAAGATAAGGCTTCCGGTCAACGTATCTACGGAGAAAAAGCATTTTCTGAAGCACAGTGGCGGACCGCGCATTCCATTCACCGTAATGGAGATTTGTATCCTACCCATGGTATTGGACCCTGTGCTATGATGATCGACATCAATAGAGGCAACCGTTTTCTTTCGCTCTCTAGTTTTGATTCCAAAGCCAGGGGTTTGCACAAATACGTTGTAGATAAAAATGGCGAGAAGGGTGCTGGTACGAAGACGCGTTTTAAATGTGGTGATATGATCACCACAAATATAAAATGTGCAAATGGTGAGACCATTTTGCTGGAGCATGATACATTTGTAGCCAGGCCTTATTCTTTGGGTTTCAGGGTGCAGGGAACAGAAGGTCTGTGGATGGATGTCAGCAATACAATATATGTAGATGGTGTCAGCCCAAAAAATGACGAGTGGGATAAAGCAGATGAATGGCTGGCAAAATATGATCATCCACTTTGGAAACGCTATGGAGAAGACTCCAAAGGAGCTGGTCATGGCGGAATGGACTTCTTTGTGATACATGCCTTTGTGGAATCGATCAAAAGGGGCACTAAGACGCCGATGGATGTCTATGATGCAGCTGCCTGGAGTGCCATTACACCACTAAGTGAAAGGTCAATCGAGCTCGGTAATGCAACGGTAGAATTCCCTGACTTTACCAGTGGTAGGTGGATGTTAAGAAAGCAGGATTTTGCTTTAAATGATCAATATTAAATTATATAGCTTCCGTTTTCAGTTTAGTAGCGGGACACCCAACACTAAACTGAAACCGGAAACGCTCAATAAAAGAAGAAAATTATCCAATGATAGAATCATCGGTTAAAGATGCATTTAACTTTCCGGGAGATATAGCTGTGGAGAAGCTATCCACCGGATTAATCAATCATACCTATAAAACAACCTTCCCGAATGGAGAGGTATTTCTGTTGCAAAGTATTAATACTAAGGTATTTACACAGCCGCTGGTTATCCAGCAAAACTATCTGAAGATAAAACAGCATTTTGAATCGGCGCAAAGTTATATTCTACCCGCCATCCTGCGAACAACAAAGGGAAAACTCCTATATGAGGATAATGGATATGTCTGGCGTTGTTTTGAATTTATTAAAGACACTTACAGTCCGACAGTTTCTTCAACAGCTGATGAAGCCTGGCTGGTAGCAGGTTGTTTTGGAAACTTTTCAGCGAAGCTTTCCGATCTGGAAGTAATGTCTATTCAGACAGTGCTACAGGGATTTCATGACCTTTCATTGCGATTCGCGCAATTCAGCGCATCTTTGGAAGTAGCCTCTGAAGACCGAAAAAAAGCAGCGCAGGTGTATATCAAGACAGCGCTGGAACAGGAACATCTAGTAACTTTCTATGAAAAAGTACAGCAGCAGCCAGCGCATTTTCCGCTGCATATTTTACATCATGACTGTAAAATTGCCAATATTTTATTTAGAAAATCGGATCAGAAAATTTATAGTCCGATTGACCTGGATACAACTCAACCGGGGCTTTTCTTTTCTGATATCGGCGATATGATCCGGTCTATGGTGCCTAATCATCCGGAAGACTACCCGCATATCGAAGCGTTAGCCCTACGCGAAGATTTTTATGAAGCCGTCCGAGATGGTTATTTAATGTCTATGAGCCAGTTCTTGACCAAAGAAGAAATCCAGCATATTGATATGTCCGGTAAGATTATTGTATTTATGCAGGCACTCCGCTTTCTGACTGATTACCTGAATAATGATATTTATTATCAGACAAGCTACTCATCTCAGAATTTGGATAGAGCTGCTAACCAGTTCAGGTTATTGGAGCTCTTAATTAATTATGTGGAAGGCCATGACCGGAAGCAACGTAAAATTTATATCGGCCAGTAAACTCAGGTCATTAAATTGCATGACCCCACATGCAATTTTCGTGGAAACTTTAAGTTTTTGAAGAAAAGAAGGTTCGTATATTGTGTACGGACCTTTTCTTGTACGTTTGCGTGTGTGTAAAACAAAATGTCGCTATGAATTTGGAACAGGACTTGAAATCGGTGTTTTGGGATCAGGAAGACGGCGGGGCTGCTGACATCGGCAATTTAAGATGAGAAAGTAAAATGCCGGCCGCCACGGCTGCATTCAGGGACTCTGCTTTTCCAAAGGCAGGTATACGTATAGCAGTTGTAATTAAGGGCAATAATGCCGCTCTGATGCCTTTGGATTCATTGCCGATGATCAGGACGCCTGACTGAAATGGCGCTTGATTGAGCGCTTCCCCAAGCGGCTTGCCATTCAGCAATGCGCCATATATGGGTACAGGAACTGTTTGATTTGCCAGGTATTCCGGCAAATCGGTATAATATACCGGTATACGAAATATGCTACCCATCGTAGATTGTACTACTTTTGGGTTATAACAATCGGCGCAGTCCTTTGAGGCGACTATAAAATCGACTCCAAACCAATCCGCGATCCGGATTAAAGTGCCAAAATTGCCTGGGTCCTGAATGCCGTCAAGCATAAGCACCAGTTTTTGACGGACATTTGGAAGTTCCACTGGGAGTGGGTTTGGCCGGACAACAGCGATCACCTGGTTGGGTGTATTCAGGTGGCTGGCCTTGTGTAATTCGGCATCTGTAATGGGTTCGGTGTCCAGATCCGGATGATTTTCCAGCCAGAGGCCTGGCACAGACCATATTTTTTTGACGGTGAATGTACTGTGTAAAAGTTCTTCCACCATCTTGGGTCCTTCTACTATAAAAGCATTTTCTTTGTCCCGCGCTTTTTTGTGGTACAAACTTTGAATATATTTGAGTTCATTTTTACTAATCATTATTTATGCAAATTAAAAGCAAATCATGTTTTCTGCCTACTACACGCCTGCTGGTTGTATGGGTTTGCTTTTCTATTAGTGCGTGTGTTTCAGTAAAAAATGCACCTGCGGACAAACCTTTTGTATTCGATTCAAAAATAGAATTAAAAACTGATAATATTTCCAAAGAAGAAGCGAAATTGCTCAAGACCAATTTGGCTGAATTCTGGGTGGACAGCTTACGGCCGCCCAAAGTACAGCGTTATTTTGTAGCCTACCGGATTGTAAAGCCGCCGGTATTCGATACGGCCAATATTGCTAAATCCATGCAGTTTATGGACAGCTACATGAACTCTGAAGGCTATTATCAGGCCAGCTTCAAAGATAGTATTGTAATTGACAGTACCACTGCACCCGGGCAGAAGCGCGTGACGGTTATTATGGAAATTGACCCCCAGAAGGCAATGATTATCGATTCGCTGGGATATGGGCTTGCCGATACATCGATGGAGCGCATTGCTTTAAGCCGTGCCAGAAACTCCAAAATAGTCCCGCATAAAACAAAGTTTACCAAGGAGAATATTGCCGGCGAACTGGATCGCCTGGTGAATAATTATAGAAATCTGGGCTATTATAAACTTACGCGAAATAATTTGATTGCAGAAACAGATACAACAGATGCGGCGTTGCTCAAATTAACATTGGATCCGTTTGAACAGGCGATTAAGATGGCCCAGGCCGCTGCACGCACCAGGGAAAACCCCTCAGCGGTGGTGATTATCAAAGAACGGCCTGTAGAAGACACTACGCTGATCAATAGTGTGACCGCTGATTTCAAAAAATATAGAATCGGCCATATTAATTTCTTCCCGGAGACCGGGGCGACAGAAATCCCTGATTCCGCATTGAGCAATCTGAACAATTTTCCGAAAGTATTCCAGACAAGAAGCCAGAATATAGCAATATATAGTAAAGAAGGCAAGTTTAACCCCCGGCCCATGTTAGGGCACCTATATATGAAAAATGGGGATTATTACAGTGATACCAGTTTTTACAAGACGATCAATAATTTAAATGCAATCGGCGCCTGGCAGCAGGTAGATTACCGTAATTTTATATCCGGAGATAGTATTAACCTCAATTTTTTTCTGACGCCCGCAGTGAAACAAAATGTAACGGTGGATCTGGAGGGTAGCTGGAATACAGGGGATTTTGTTTCTGCATCTAATATGTTTGGAGTCGCTTTGAACGTCACCCACCGCAATCGAAATGTCTGGAAAAGAGCGATTCAATCTATTACCAACCTAAGAACAGGAGTGGAGCTGAACCTTGGACAATCAAATAATACGTTTTCTGATAACCTGTTACAGACTTTACAGATAGCTGGTTCTCATTCCTATTCTTTCCCGCGCTTTATTACACCATTTTTTCATATTAGGGGAAAGAACCTGGACGCCATCAGAACGGTGGTATCCGCTAACGCCAGTTATACGGATCGAAGAGATTATTTCCGGTTTCGTTCTTTTGTAACGAACTGGGGGTATGAATGGAAAAAAGGGAACGCTTCCTGGCAATATCGTCCTATCAATTTTGAACTCTATTCTTTGGATGAACTGAAGGGTTTGATTCAGGCCATGGAGTATAATCCCTACCTTAAAACAGCATTCAATACGGGGACGGTACTCAGTCAGCAGTTAAATTATAACCTAACCTATCCCAACAAACACCTGCCCGGTAATAATTATATTCGCTTTGGTGTGGAAGAATCCGGAACACTTTTTGGCCTGATTCGTCCTTTAAGAGACGAGATTTATCGGTATTTCAGGATAGAGGGAGAGTACATCAAGCATTTTGATTTCCCAAAAACCCAATTTGCCATGCGTGCTTTTGCGGGTGTTGGTGTGAATTACAGTAATAATAAGGATAAATTTGGACGCGTATTGCCCTTTTTCAAACAATTTGTCGCAGGCGGCCCAAACAGCATGCGCGCCTGGGGGCTCCGCCAATTAGGTTTGGGATCAAACATTCAAAGTGATACTTCCAGTACATTCAGGGATCGGTATGGTGATATGCAATTAGAAATTAACCTGGAATACCGGTATCCTATATTTTCTATCGGTGGTGTAAAATTCAATGGTGCGGTATTCTCCGATATCGGCAACATATGGAATGTCCGAAAAGAAGAGAACTTACCGGATGCAGAAATTAATCTGAGTCGACTGGGTAAGGATATTGCGATAGCGGTAGGCACCGGGGTTCGTATGGACTTTAATTTTGTCGTTATACGGGTAGATTTTGGACTAAAACTCAAAGATCCTGCAA
>DATJDF010000120.1:0-2592 GCA_035497555.1 Arachidicoccus sp.
GGTCCATTTCCCACTACTGATTCCTTTATCACATCTAAATTCCCAATTCACCGTATGGTCTTTATCTGTGCCTGATAAATACCTGATTATTGTATTTTGCCCGTATAGACTTACATTTATAAAGCAGCATAAAATAAGCAAAGTAAAAGTTCCTTTTTGGGACATGGTTTGTGTATTTTTAGGAAAATTAAAAACAAATGAAGCCAAGTTTAGGAGTCAAAATGTCAGACCTGACATAAACCCGATGGGTTTATAACCTGAATGTCCTCGCAATTTATGGTTTTTATGTAAAAATCATTGCGGAAGTGGAGACTTTGTTTTAATCGTCAAATAATATTATTGTGAACCAAACACCTAATAAAACACCCTAACGGAACATAAACTGTTATGGGCAAATAATAGAATATATTTGTAGAAAGTACTGCAGCAATGAATAAAGTAATTTTTTTGTTTCTCTTGACTACCCGTCTTGCCTCAGCGCAATTAAAAGACAAGCCGATCTATACGGCCGATTTTTCGCTGCCGCTGGATAATATAGTCTGGGTAGTCGAGATCGAGTCCAAACCAGGTGCGGTGTCAACTGTATATACAAAAAGTAATGCACTGATACTGGATACAAAAGGCGGCGTTACTGTATGGCTGAATAGGGTGCTTAAAGGCGATATACAAATCGAGTATGACAGGCAAATCCTGGTGGATACGGGCAAAAATGACCGACTGTCTGACTTTAATCAGTTCTGGATGGCCTCGGATCCGCATAACCCTGATCTATTTACCCGTAATGGTAAATTCAAAGCATACGATGATTTACAATTATACTACGTAGGTATGGGTGGTAATACGAATAAAACAACTCGCTTTCGCAAGTACAGGGGTGCAGGCATGAAGCCCATAATCAAACAATATGATGATCGGCCACACTTACTACAAGCCGGCAAGGTTTACCATATAAAGATCATTGTATACAAGGGGAAAACCAGTTACTGGGTAAACGGCAAGTGCTACTTCGACTGGAAAGACCCCTTACCGCTTACTTCCGGATATTTCGGCTTCAGGTCTACCTGGTCCAGGCAGGAAATTAAAAATTTTAAGATATTACGTATTAGGAATTGATATTACCGTTTAGAAGCAATTACGATTATTTTTTATGAAAAAAGATACATTCCTGCTTAATGGGCTACTTACTATAGTTATATTAATAACCACCAATAGCGTCTTTGGCCAGCGACATATGGAAACACTGACCAGAGGGCTTGTGGCCGTCAATCAGGGCAATGGCCATGTATTTATCAGCTGGCGTTTGTTCGGCACAGATCCAGAAGGCTTGGCATTTAATCTTTATCGCCGTTCGGCAGGTAAAACAGTCAGATTAAATAAAAAGCAGATAGCCGGGGGCTCTAATTACGTAGATTCAGCAGTGGTGTTGGACCATGCTGTATCCTACTTTGTGAAACCTGTTTTAAAAAATAAAGAACTGGGAGCCAGTGCGCCTTTCACCTTGCAGCAAAATTCTCCTGTTCGGCAGTATTTGTCGGTACCTTTAGCGCCTCCTTCTGGCGGAATGATAAATGGCAAAAAATATAGTTATTCTGCCAATGACATGAGCATTGGCGATGTTGATGGTGACGGCCAGTACGAGCTTATTTTAAAATGGACGCCTTCTAATGCAAAGAACCCACCTCAGACAGGACTGACAGCTCCAGTTTTTATTGATGCCTATAAAATAAACGGTAGGCGGCTTTGGCGTATTGATTTAGGTAAGAATATTAGGGCAGGTGCAGCCTATACGCAACTTTTGGTATATGATTTTGACGGTGACGGGAAAGCTGAAATGCTAATTAAGACAGCGGATGGTACAGTTGACGGTTTGGGAAGGTCGATTGGTGATAGTACCAAAGACTGGCGCACACTCAGTGACCCCAAAAGCCCTTTTTATGGAAAGATTGTAAACGGTCCGGAATACCTGACCATGTTCAGCGGGCAAACCGGAGAGGCTTTGGCAACAACTAACTATATACCAGATCGTTATCCACTTGACGGCTGGGGAGGCATAGGCGGTAATGGGAATAACGATACAACCGGCGGCAGATCAGATCGTTTTACCGCTTGCATAGCGTATTTGGACGGTGTCCATCCTAGCGGTGTGTTTGTACGAGGCTGGTATGGGCGCTCCGCGTTAGCCGCATTTGATTACCGGAATAGAAAATTGACACTACGCTGGCTATTTGATTCGAGGGATGCTAAAAATCCCTATTCGGGAATGGGCAATCATAACCTGAGTGTGGGAGATGTTGATGGGGATGGCAAGGATGAAATTTGTATCGGAGCCATGACGGTTGACGACAACGGCAAAGGTCTTTATACCACCGGTCTGCGTCATGGAGATGCTATGCATATGACCGTAATGGATCCGGCCCGTCCTGAACTAGAGGAAGTTTTCGGCATCCATGAAAATGAAGGGAAAACTATTAAATTAAAGACACCCGGTGTTGCGATGTTCAACGCAAAAACCGGCGCGCTGTTATGGGGCATAGGTCCTGGTGTTGATGTTGGTAGAGGTGTATCAGCGGATATCGATCCTTCACATTCAGG
>DATJDF010000121.1:0-6024 GCA_035497555.1 Arachidicoccus sp.
CTCGACCTATTTTCAGCAGCGCATGATGGACTATTTTTGAAGCCAAAGATCCAAAGGTCATTGCTAAGTCACTGAAACATGCTGCCGAAGCAAGTGACCGGAGAAAAAGCAGTCCTTTTAGATCCGCAATGTCTATGCTTACTTTTTACATTAACAGAGCTGGCAAAAATCTGGCTGTTTCACAGAAAAAAATTCTCGAAAAGGCTAAAGTCCAATTACGTCGTGAATTTGGGCGGGAACCGGCGGTGAAAAAAGATTAAGTGGCTGTGTTAATTTGAAGATTATCATTGGTTTGACGGGTAATATCACCGGATTGTCCAAACCCGGCTTGATTTTGGTACCCTGCTTTTTGCATATATCACCATTTTATTACTAATTTGGGTTATTATGGTGATTTTTAATAATCCACAATTCAGGATTTGCATGAAGTTTACCAGAAATCTACGGCCAATTTCTATATTGCGCAGTTTTTTGTTGACGAAAATGTTATTCACTCTTATAAGCCTATGCTTATGTGGAACGGCATTTTCGCAATTGACACAGAAACTCGATTCTTTGAAAACTGATACTGCCGGTTCGCCCATCAGCAAAACTCCGAACCCGGCGGATTCCCTGGATGCACAAATGGATATAGGTGATCTGTATAGAACTGTCTTCCACCCAAAAAAGAAAAGAGATTCTTTAAAGAAATCTTCAGGCATCACCGTCATTCCTAATATTGCCTCCAACCCTACTATCGGTTCGCAGATCGGCATTAAAGCAGTTGCGGGTAAAGTCTTGGGTCAGGATCCTAAGACCTATCTTTCTGTTGCTGCAACCTCCGCCTCCATTACCACAAAAGGGATTCTATATTTTTATATAACCCATAATGTATTTACCAATGCGAATAAACTGAACTTTCAGGGGAGTCTGATTGCTTCCAAATCAGTTACACCCGATTTTGGACTGGATTTGAAGGCAGATGCAAGTGGTAAAAGAAAAGGATACGTTTTCCATTCTCAGTATTACAGTTTTAAAGAGAAAGTATATAAGGAGGTGGCCCCGAAATTATATCTGGGTGCCGGCCTTGTTTTCGATATCAGAAGGAATACAACGATAGACAATCAGGATATGTCCAAAATCCCCTACGGCATTTATAATGAAAAATATGGATTTGAGAATGATCGTTATATGGCAAATGGCTTCCTCTTTGATGTACAGTATACTTCCAGAGACAATCAGAACCGGGCCTATAAAGGCATGTACGCAAATGCTGGGATAAGGGTCAATCAATCCTGGATCGGAAGTACGCAAAATGCATCTCAGTTTACTGTTGACCTTAGGAAATACATCAGCCTATCTAAGAATAACCCCGAGCATGTACTGGCCTTATGGACCTGGAGCTCCTATGTACTCGGTGGAGCTTTGCCCTATTTTGAGCTGCCAGGTACTGGTCGTGATCCCAATTACCGAAGTGGTCGGGGGTATACCATCAGCTATTATAAAGGCACGCAATTTTTTTATTATGAGACGGAATACCGGTTCCCGATTACGAAAAATAAATTATTCAGCGGAGTTGTATTTATGAATGTTGAGAGTGAGAATAACGACAAAGGCGTAAAGTTGTTTCAAAACTGGCAGCCTGCCGGTGGTGCCGGATTACGTGTTCTGTTCAATAAAGAAACCCGTACCAATCTGTGTCTGGATTATGCATTCGGTAAATTTGGCGCTCACGGCTTTTTCCTGGGCTTAAATGAAGCGTTCTGAAAGACCGGTGTAAGGAATTTCCGTATCCGCCTTACTTTAGGCTGATTATTAAGGCTGGGGCTTATTTTCCATGCTGGCAATAATATTATTGACTTCTTTTTCTGTAGACTTTAATTTGTGTTGGCAAAATGCGATTAATTCCGCAGCGCGCTTGACTTTATCAGCAAGCACATCGATAGATACGGTTTCATTTTCAATTTCCTCTGCAATGACGGCCAGTTCTTCGTAGGCCTCATTATATGTCAAATTCTTTTCCATTGTAAGGTGTTTTTTGTTGAACGGTAGCAGCGATCTCGGCTGCACCTAGTAATATACTGATTGTACTGCCAACTGGAATGTCATCGGCACTGCAAATGATTTTCTGATTAACTTTTACGATGGCAAATCCTTTTTTCAGGATATTAGCCGGTGACATGATCCGTATGATTGACTGGTGATTGTTTAATGCGGTTTTCCGGGTTTTCAGGTAAACTTCGGTCCATGTCTTTATTTCCTGGGTTATATTTTTTAATGCACCCTCCCGGTGACCCATCAGAAAACGCGCCTTTTCCCGGATGTCCCCACTGATTAATTGCACCCTGTTTTCATACCCGTGAAACTGGCGCAGCGTATTTTCTTTGAGGTCCTGACGCAGCGCTATTAAGTAGTAGTCCTGATCTTTAAGTAAGGTTCTTGTCTTATTGACCAGGATAGCGTTGAGGGCAGAGAGCCCCTGGTTCTGACTGGCAAGCAGCTGTTGTGAACGAATCAGAATCTTTTGTTGCAGGTGAATAAGGCTATCTTCAAACCGTCGGTTATGCGCAATAATGAACTCTGCAGCCTGTGTGGGGGTTTTTGTGGCTGTATGGGCCATCAGGTCTGTGATCGTCTCATTTTTCTGATGCCCGATACCCGTAATAACGGGAATCGGAAACTTTGCAACTGCCTGGCTTAATTTATAATTATCAAAAATTAAAAAATCTGTCTGAGCACCGCCGCCCCTAATCATAATAACGGCATCATATAATTTCCCAGACTTATAAACAGCGATGAGCCGATCAACTAGCTGGTGCGCGTTGGATTCACCCTGTACAACCGTCAGGTATTCATCTACCTCGAATTTATACCCCTGCGGATTTGAATGCAGACAGTGTTTGAAATCCTCCATGCCTGCAGATGTAAGAGAAGATATAATCGCTATGCTTTGGATGACAGCGGTTAATTTTAATTGTTTATTACGCGTAAGGTAATTGTCCCCTATTTTCTGGATAAAATCATTTTCCGCAACCAGTTTTTCCAAGGTCAGTGCTCTTTGCTCAAATATCCGGCCAACAGTATAATGGGTATCCAGATCAAGCAAATCGAGTGAAAGACCATAAAGCGGATGGTAGACGACGCTCACTTGGGCCAGCACCTGAATATTATTGGTAAAACGCTGCCCGGTAATCAATTCAAAGTGTTGAATTTGAACCGCGCCCTTGCCCCAGGCCTTGCTGACAAATTTTGCCAGCATCCCATCGGAATTAGGGTCTTTTTCCACAAGTTCAAACCCGTGATAGTTCTTCTGCTCCTTATATTGATGATTGGTCACATCTGCGATCACCCAGAAAGTCAGATATCGGAAAGTTCCGTCCAGTACCGACCGTACTTTTGCGGATAATTCTGAGAGTCTTATGGACGGGTTTTGCTGCATGCTTTAATCGTAGTTCCTAAATAAATAGTTTTTAATTACACATTGAGTTCAGACATCAAATTTACTAAACCCAGCGGTATTTATAGCCGGTAAATATATAAATTGACTATATAGTCGGCCAATTTGAGCACAAAAAGTAAAACCATCCACATTTTTGCGGGTGGAAGCAATTTAAACCGACCTCAGAACAGATATTCCATAACTGGGCGGTAATATTGCTGACTATATTAAATGGTAAGGTTAATATACGGCTTTTTAAATGACAGCCGGATGAGGCATTCCACCATTATATGGTATTTGAGGTTAGGATGAACCTTATCGATGGTGATTGAGCCAGGTAGTCTGTTTCGGTCACCGGCTATTCTAACTGAAGTAATCCAGGTAATAAATAGGGTTTTTCGCAGCCTGGGTTCGAATCAGCTTTTCAAATCCAGGGGACAACTCAGGTACCTATAACGGACAATCTTTTTTCCTTGATACGCCAGACTGCAGAAGCGTCCTATCCTGCTTCTTTATGGTATTCAAACATGCTGTGGTTATTCAGTCCTAGACTTTTTTTGTCAAGATAGTATCATAATTCGTTAAATTATTTACACAAGAGCTTGGCTCAATAGGTTAATTTCATCCAGCAAAGTTATTGAACGGCCTATATTGATTGGCCACTACCATAATTGATTCAATCAAAAAATTTTCTACGATGAAAAAATGCTTCTTTGTAATGGCAATGGTCTTATGCATAACCAGTGGAATTTATGCGCAAAAACACCTGACTAATGAAACAAAGGCTCAAAAAGAAAAAAGGATGCAGTGGTGGACAAATGCCCGCTTTGGTATGTTTATTCACTGGGGATTATATTCCAATGCTGCCAGGCATGAGTGGGTCAAGAACCACGAAAGAATGACCAATGCAACCTATCAGAAATATTTTGACAATTTTGACCCGGACCATTTTGACCCGAAAAAATGGGCGAAAGAAGCGAAAGCGGCAGGTATGAAGTATGCTGTTCTCACCACTAAGCATCATGAAGGATTTTGTCTCTTTGATTCTAAGTATACGGATTACAAGGCAACAAATACAAAGGCGCATCGGGATTTAGTTCGTGAATTTGTGGATGCTTTCAGGGCAGAAGGTATTCATGTTGGATTTTACTATTCACTGATTGATTGGCATCACCCTGATTTTACAATAGACGGCATGCATCCGCAAAGATTAGAAAAAGGCGATTCAGCTGCCTATGCAAAACTGAATCAGGGTAAGGATTTTGCCAAGTATCGCGAGTACCTGTTTAACCAAGTGAAAGAGTTATTGACTAATTATGGAAAAATAGATATTTTGTGGCTTGACTTCTCCTATCCAGGTCAGTTTGGAAAAGGCCATAGCGACTGGCATTCCAAAGACCTTCTAAAAATGATCCGGGGGTTACAACCAGGTATTATTGTCGATAACCGACTCGATTTAAATGATTATACAGATGGATACGATTTTGAGACACCCGAACAGGTGAAACCGGAAACGCTTGCAAAATACAGAGGTAAGACCTGGGAAACCTGCCAGACTTTCTCAGGTTCATGGGGCTACTACCGGGATGAAACTTCATGGAAAACACACAGGCAGCTGCTCGACCTTTTGATTTCTTCAGTTTCCAATGGCGGTAACCTTATTTTAAATGTCGGACCAACCGGTAGAGGAGAATTTGATTACCGTGCAGAAAATGCATTAGACAGTATGGCTCACTGGATGCATGCCAATGACAATGCCATCTATAACTGCACATTTGCTCCCGACCAATACAAAGTCCCGGAAGGCACTAAATTGAGTTATAATCCGACTACTAAAAAATTATATGTTTTCCTCTACCAGTATCCGGAAAATGCCGAGTTGGTTTTACCTGGATATAAGGGGAAAGTTCGTTACGCTCAATTTTTGAATGATCATTCAGAATTACTTTATAAGAATGGGAATGGCCAGGATCTGACGATTACTTTACCCAAAATAAAGCCTCCTTATGAAATCCCGGTTATTGAACTGGTTTTGTAATTTATTGGTTAATTCATACAAAAATAACGGATGACTACATCATAATTATCTTGTAGGATAATAGGGATTTTGGTTGGCGCTAAGCAAATCGTTAGACGATATATGGGATTTCAGGCGGAATGCCTTAATTTCACCTACCGGAAACAACCATTTATAGACTCCAAATCCATTCAGTATGATCAAAGTTGGTTGTATATTCTCGTTATGTTGTTTATTGGTGGGGGCCCTCAATGCGCAACGCCCGGCGCCGGATTTTAAATTTGCGCAGATTTCTGACACCCATGTCGGAAGCGCAACTGGTGCCGCGGATCTTCGGCGTACGGTAAAAGATATCAATGCCGACAGTTCACTGAAATTTGTGATTCATTCCGGGGACGTTACGGAGTTCGGTGCAGACAGTGAGCTTCGGCTGGCACGACAAATACTGGATAGTCTCAATAAGCCACTGTATATTGTGCCCGGTAACCACGATGCCAATTGGTCGGAAAGTGGCGCCAATAGCTTTCGCACCATTATCGGAAAGGAAACCTTCAGCTTTGCGTATGATGGCTATCTTTTTTTAGGGACC
>DATJDF010000122.1:0-9934 GCA_035497555.1 Arachidicoccus sp.
GAAAGTATATTATTTCAGAAAGTAGTCAAAGAAAGCTGCGCCCGAAATTTCCCTATAATATTGGAGAAGAATTTCCGCATCAGATTTAAATATCTATTCGTGAACTCCCTTGAATTATTCTGAAATTACCTCGCCGTCATCTTAGATCTCGCGCAAATCAAGACCTTTAGTGACCTGGTCAACTGGCGCTCCTTCAGTTGCGAACCAGAACTGCAACGCCTCTTTTAGGGGAGCCTCAAGTTACGACAGAGTCACATCCCGAAGAAGCTGGCCTCACAGGATGACTATTCTCATTAAAGATGTGCTAGCATTAAGGGGAAGTGCAGGTCTCGAGATTTATCAGAAATCGAGTATAGTCTCGATAAGTAGCAAGCCCAAAATCAGGTTGATGCTCCAGGAAAAATATCGGGGATAGGGAAGGGTATAAGGAAACCAACCAAAAAAGCTTTCCTGTTTTTACATTACTTGCTGTTGCCTTCGCAAAAAAATGGATTTTGACGGGCTTTTCGAAATGTCAAGGTTAAACTTAAGGTTTCTGGTCAGTTCAAAGCTGAGCATGGTGCAGAGTAATATACCGTTATCAGGTCTGTTATCGTCACGGCAAACAAGCTGGGGCTCAATGTTCATGAGCAACTGGCCGTGGTCACCAGCTTACAATAATAAAAATCAATTATGAACTGAATTTAAATGACTAAGGCTTGAAAATTGGCTTTCAGGCCAATTTTTGCCTAATTAGTCAGGTGAGTGGTAGCACTATATATAAAATAATATTTGTCTAGCTGTCAATTTTATACAAACGCTGAGACTTCAGTTCTTTTACCTTATTTTTGTTTTTAGCTGTTACACACATTGGAGAGTATCTCCTACTTTCATATTGAATCAGCGGCATAAGCAGGAGGTCATATATTTTCATGGGTTAGCTGCTGATTAATTGCAACTTTGTTGCCTTCATCTTTTATTTATTTAGATAATATTATAACCATGCGTCTCCTTATTTTAAAAAGAAGAATGCCTTCATCGACAGCGATTTTATTCCTTATCTGCAGTTGGGTCATTTGCTTTTCGGCAAATGCACAATTTCCGGTGGATTTAAAGCAATTTTCCGCAAAAAACGGCACGGAAGCAGTCCAGCATGGCAATCGGTTAAAAATCGTTTGGAACACAGGTGCTTACTCGAAGGGGCAAATTGATTTTAATTTTGAAAAGGATGCACCTTTATTTGAGCACGTTAAATTACAGGAGGGAAATAAAGGTTTTAAAACAATTGCTTCTGACCTGAATCCCGTGTTTGTATTAACGGAAGGATCCAGAACCTTAAAAGCTCCTACCGGATGGACCATTTTTTTTGATAATCCTTATAAACGTCCCTATAAAACCAACGTTCTAGTCTTGAATAAGCAGCAGGCGGAAGTGATTTCAACAGGTTCCCGCATTTCGGTAAATGTCTCTAACGTGACAGCCGGATCGTTTTTCGGAGATCTAAAAATCACTTTATTTGATGGATCCCCCTTAATGAAAATAGAGGCAGTAGTAGCCACATCACTAGATTCTACTGCAATTATTTATGATGCAGGGCTGGAAAGAAGTTCGCCTTGGGATGGCGACAGGTGGAATAACATTAATCCCTGGAAATCGATTTTTTGGGCTGATCAGAATCATCAATTCCATCGCGTTCAAAGAATGGATGATCCCATGCGAAGTGTTAATATAGCCACAAAATATCGAGCCATTGTCGGTCAGACTGAATCGGGAGCTATTGCTGTTTTTCCGGCCCCGCATCAATACTTTTTCCCTGAAGACAATTGCTACAACTTGAATTTTAATTGGTATGGACGCAACTATAATAATCTCCTTCCGAAATTTGGGTTAGGAATCCGCCAAAGTAAGGAAGGCGATAGACGTTTTGTTCCCTGGTTCAATGCACCACCAGCTACACAACAAAGTTTGAATTTCTTTTGTCTGATTAGTTCAGTTAACGGGCCACAAACTTTAGAAAAGGTGGCTGCCTATACACATAAGGACAAATATTTGCCCATATCTGGATATCATACTTTTACAAGCCATTATCATATTGAACCGGAAGATGATATCTTACTTGGAAAACCGGTTGCGCAAATTGATCAATTCGCCGATGCATTTAAAAATATTGGTGTAGAGATTGTTCACCTGGCTTCCTTTCATGGACCAGGACACCCCAAAGGCCCCGATAGTTTACGTTTGTTGGAATTGAAGACTTCACATGATCTGTGCAGACGTATATCAGACGATCATTTTTTGCTGTTGCCAGGTGAGGAGCCGGACAATTTTTTTGGAGGACATTGGATCGATTTATTCCCAAAGCCTGTCTACTGGGTCATGTCTCGGGGAAAAGATCAACCTTTTGTTGAACCGTCGGCTAATTATGGTAAGGTTTATCATATAAAGGACAAGCATGACATGTTGAAGCTATTAAAGGTGGAGAATGGATTGGCGTGGACCTCTCATCCCCGTATTAAAGGATCCGTAGGGTATCCGGAAGGTTACAAGCAACAGCCATTTTATCAATCTGAACATTTTCTGGGTGCTGCCTGGAAATCCATGCCTGCAGATCTGTCCATGCCAATATTGGGGAAAAGATCCCTTGATGTATTAAATGATATGGCGAATTGGGGCCAGGAGAAATATCTACTCGGGGAAGGTGATCTTTTTAAAGTATTACCGGAATATGAACTATATGGCCACATGAATATTAATTATCTCCAATTAGACGATATCCCTTCTTTTCAACAGGGGTGGCAATCCGTTTTAGACGCCTTAAGAGGCGGGAAATTCTTTGTCACTACTGGTGAAATTTTATTGCCCACATATAGCGTCAATGGTAAAGATGCCGGAGAAACATTGAAGTTAAATCCGGATGGAATCGTGAACATTGCCCTTCAAATTGACTGGACATTCCCATTGAATTTTGTCAACATCGTTTATGGCGATGGCAAAAAAGTCTACCATAAGAAGATAGACCTGACGGATACAAAAGCCTTTGGGAAAAAGGGCTTTTCCTTTCCAGTAAATCTAAAGAATCAGAAATGGGTGCGGTTGGAAGTTTGGGACGCAGCCGTAAATGGCGCTTTCACACAACCTGTTTGGCTAAAATAGTATTGAATGGCACTTTCCAATTTTCGAGCCTGGTCATGTAAATACAAGACATAACAGATTTTTATTATTTCAAGCCAGCGATCCTGGCTAGTTGCTTATGAATATGGTGTTCCTGCTTGATGGTAGATGTCAGAGTAGAAACATTGAAACATAAATTTTTTGAAAATGGCAATTTCTAAGGAAGTATTCTTTAGTCTGGCGTTACATACAGAAATGTCCAATTGTAGACCAATTTGGTAATAATCAACATCAATGAATTTTCAAATTATTCTTTAAATCCATTTATGTTAAGAAAACACTTCTTGTAATATAAACTGTCAGCATGTTATTTATAGGTAAATGATGATACAGAAGGAGGATTGATCCGATAAATTGTTCAGGTTAATGAAAAGGAAAATCAATTTACCTTATCTTCGCCCCATGCAAATGAAGGACATAATTGGCCAGGCAAATGTTAAAAAACACCTAATAGAAATGGTGCGACTTAGCAGGCTTAGCCATGCCCTTTTTTTCCTGGGTAAGGAAGGGACTGGGGCACTGCCTTTGGCAATGGCATTTGCACAATACATTCTTTGTGAACAAAAAACGGAAGGTGATGCTTGTGGTCAGTGTGCAGCTTGCAAAAAGGCAGCAACTTTAAGCCATCCTGATATTCATTTTTCTTTCCCGGTCATAACAAAAAAAACTGGGGAAAAGCCCAAAAGTTCGGATTTTATGCCTGAATGGCGTGAATTTGTCGGGCAATATCCCTATGGAAATGTCTATGATTGGCTCCAGGCAATTAATGCAGAGAATAAACAAGGGAATATATCAGCGGAAGAATGTAACGATATATTTCGCAAACTTGCGCTCAAAAGCTACGAAGGTGAATATAAGATCCTGATCCTCTGGATGCCTGAATATTTAGGCAAGGAAGGCAATAAGCTGCTTAAATTGATAGAAGAACCGCCAGAAAAGACTTTATTTATATTTGTCGGCGAAACTGAAGAGAAAATTCTGGGCACTATTTTAAGTCGTACACAACTGGTCAAAATACCTGCTTTGGACAGTTTAGAGATTGCCAGCGCACTGGAAACCCGCGCGGGGTTATCTGCGGATAAAGCACTCCAATTAGCGACACTCGCAGAAGGAAATTATCGCAGTGCACTTCAGATTTATCAAAATAATGCCGAAGACTGGCAGTCTTACCTGAGAGAGTGGCTCAATGCCATACTAAAAGGTGGAAATATTGTCCTTGGCAAATGGATTGATGAGATGTCAAAGCTGGGTCGTGAAAACCAAAAACAATTCCTGCATTATTTTAACCATCTGCTTGGACAAAGTGTTCGTTTACGTGTATTAGGTCCCGATCATCTTGCAATTTCAGCGGAAGACCGCGATTTTGCACTTCGTTTAAATAAGATCTCTTCTGTCAGCCAACAGGAAATGATCGTAGAGGAACTGGACAAAGCAGCTTATTATATTGAAAGAAACGCTAACCCAAAAATGCTTTTTCACGCATTAAGCATCAAACTAAAGTATATTATTCAGCAGAAAACATTAATTTTGACCAATTAGCTAACAAATGTTTCTTTATTTGGTCTGCTGAGAACTCTATATATAATTTTTTAATCATCCGTTATCTGACTTAAGGATATGATACAGGTAATGTCAAAATATAAACGAACATGGGTTGTGAAAGTTGTGGCACAAAGCCAAACGGTTGCAAGAGCAACGGTGGCTGTAGTACAGGTAGTTGTAACAGACTAAATGTACACGATTGGCTGATGAATCTTCCAATGGGAGATGGAGAAAGCACCTGCAAAATTGTAGAATTAAGTTTCAAAAATGGTAGCAGGAAAGATTTTTTCAGAAATAATTCCTTACAAATATTTGAAAAAGGTGATTACGTCACCATTGAAGGAGTGGGCGGATTTGATGTTGGTGAAGTAAGTCTGAATGGGGAACTTGTTCGCGTTCAAATGAAGAAAAAGGGTGTCAAGGAGTTTAGTCCTGACATTAAAAAGATATTACGTCGTAGTAGTGATAGAGATCTTGATTTGTTTCATCAAAGCAAAGCAAGAGAACAGAATATACTCATGCGTGCCCGGGAAGTTGCGCGGGATCTGAAGCTTGCGATGAAACTCAGTGAAGTAGAAATTCAGGCCGATGGAAAGAAGGCGACTTTTTTCTATACAGCAGATGACCGTGTAGATTTCAGGGAAATGATTAAAAGTTACGCTTCAGAATTCAAGGTTAAGGTAGAAATGCGCCAGATTGGTATTCGCCAGGAAGCTGGAAAAGTCGGCGGAATCGGAAGTTGTGGTCGGGAGCTATGTTGTAGCACATGGTTAACTGATTTCAAAAGTGTCAATACGACCGCTGCCCGCTATCAGAACCTAAGTATTAATCAGACCAAACTAAGTGGCCAATGTGGCCGGCTTAAATGCTGTCTTAATTTCGAGTTAGATACCTATCTAGATGCACTCCAGCATTTTCCTAATAACGCTGATAAGCTGGAAATACAGCGTGGCAGAGCCATGCTGGTTAAAAAAGATATTTTTAAGGACCTGATGTGGTATACGCTTCCCGATAGTAATAAGCAATACCCTCTGACACTCAAGAGAGTACAGGAGATACTTAAACTAAATGCACAAGGAGAAAAGCCCGACAATCTGGAAGCTGTTGAACTATTGAGTAAAAACCAGGAAATTGAACCAAGTTTTGTGGATGTTGTAGGTCAAATAAGTCTTCGTAGCCTGGAGCGTAACGACAAGAAGCGGAAAAATAGGAATAGAAATGACCGGAATGGTCCGTCCGGCGGCAATGGTGACCAGGGAAGAACCAATGCTAGAACCAGCCCGAATGGTGGCCCCGGACAGGGAGGAGGAAATCAACGCCCTGGTGGTAATAGAAACCCAGAGGGTAGAAGTGGTGAACAGCCAGAGCAATCAAGGCGTGCACCTAAGAACAGAAACCCTAATAATCCGAATAATCCCAATAATTCTAATAATCCAGGCAATCCAAATAATCCCAATAACCCAAATAACCAGAATAATCCACGGGGTCAAAATGCGGGACCAGGAAATAGAAATAATAACCCAAGGCAACAGGGCAGAGGTGGACAACCGGGTGCGAACCGCGGACAAGGCGCCGGTGGGCCGTTAAATAATGATAACCGGAAGCAAAAGCCACAAAGAGATCCCAGAGGTCGAAGCGGCGGTAGGCCTAGTCCTGATCAAAGTCCAGAGGGGGAAAGGTCACCTTCTTAATAATAAGGTGTATCGTTCTTCTGTGGAAATTATAAAGTGTTCGAGAATGCAACTACCGTAAATGTGGTTAGAACTAGAAAGTCTCCAACTAAAACAGGTAGCGTTACAATAACGCTACCTGTTTTAGTTAGGGTTATTAATAATTGGCTTCGTAATAGTTCCACATAGATTCAAAAACCTTTTGAGAAAGTTCATTTACGGTTAGCGCACCTGGGTCGACAGGAGGGAGAAAATGCAGCTCTATTTTGCCGGGCATTAGGTAAAAGCCCTTATCCGCCGGCATTATCCTGCGTGTGCCGAATAAAACAACTGGAATAATAGGAACCCGAGCCTCTACCGATAGCCGAAAGGCACCTTTCTTAAATGGTTGTAAGGGCGCTTTGCTTTTATTGCGGGTACCTTCCGGGAATAGGACCATATCCATACCCATTGCCAAGACAGTTTTCATATCCATGTAGCTCTGTTTACGGCTGCTTTCTTTTTTCCGGTCCACAAGTACCGATCCCCATCTGTAAATCAGTCCGAATAAAGGGATATTGGCCATACTCTTTTTGGCAATGGTTTTGGAGGTATTGGGCAGGAAGGGATTTGTGGCAATTACATCCATAAAACTGTTATGGTTACATACAACAATATAATTATTGCCACTTTGATAGAACTTCCGGTTATGCATTTCTAATCTGCAACCCGTCAAAAACAAAAAAACAGCCATCCAGACCCTTGACACTTTTTGTTGCCAACCAGCTCTAGCAGGATCTTTTAGAAAAAAGCAGGCTGACATTACTATAAGTGTAGGCAACATACTGGTAAAAAACACCAAGAGGCCCCAAACTGCCCATATATGACCAAAGATGTTTTTTAAAGATTTCAAATTGAGTATTTTGTTAAGTTCGAGGAAATCAGAATATCAAATTGTTTGAATAAATATAGTCAAATTTAATTTTGCAAAAGCTAGTGCTCCACCGGTGATAAAATTTTAAGGCAGCAGCCAGTCAATAGGATCCTTCTTCTGTTGTACAAGAAGTTCATTGGTTCTGCTGAAGTGTTTACATCCAAAAAAGCCGTTGAAGGCACTCAAGGGGGAGGGATGAGCGGCTTTCAATATATAATGACGGTTCGTATCTATAAATATCTGTTTTTCCTGTGCAAACTTACCCCAAAGTAAAAATACGACACCTTTATGTGTATCAGAAACCCTACTGATAACAGCATTGGTAAAATCCGCCCAACCGATTTTTGCGTGGCTATTAGCCTCTTGCGCCCGTACAGTCAGACTGGCATTTAATAATAATACACCTTGTTCTGCCCATGGGGTCAGATCACCGGAAGACGGGATGGCCATCCCGATATCGCTCTGCAGTTCCTTAAAAATGTTTTTAAGGGATGGCGGTGTGGGAATGCCTTTACCCACCGAGAATGCCAGTCCATGTGCCTGACCCGGTCCATGATAGGGGTCCTGGCCAATTATGACAACTTTTACATTTTCAAAGGGTGTTCGCGAAAAAGCGTTGAAAATATTAGGACCAGCGGGATAAATTACCCGTTTCAGGGCTTTTTCTGCCTTAAGAAATTGGACAATTCCATTAAAATAAGGTTTGTCAAACTCTTCAGTGAGCGCATTTTTCCAACTTGCGTCTATTTGTACATTCATAAATCAAAAGTAAGCATAACCATTTATTTTTCCCGTCCAAATCCTCACCCGATGACCCATGGCATTGATCTGCCAAATTTAGCTGCCGGATTTTGCTGGTTTAAGGGGCAAATCCCTATCTTAATGTATATTTGCATCACAGAATCTATTCCTAATACTAATATAACATTGAATGCAGGTTCCTACTATGGCAGAGATGCTGATGAACAGTGAAACCCCCGAAATCCTCTTTTGGGTAGGATGTGCGGGAAGTTTTGATCAACGTGCACAGAATATCACTCGTGCCTTTGCTACTATTCTCAATAAAACAGGTATCAAATATGCGATTCTTGGAAAGGAAGAAAGTTGTACTGGCGATCCGGCAAGAAGAGCTGGCAATGAATTTTTATTCCAAATGATGGCTTACGGCAACATACAGGTACTCAATAATTACCAGGTGAAAAAAATAGTTACCACCTGCCCTCATTGCTTTAATATCCTCAAAAATGAATATCCTGCACTCGGCGGAAATTATGAAGTGATACATCATAGTGTCTTTCTACAGCAATTACTCAATGAAGGCAAGATTGTGGTGAAGGAAGGTGGTGCTTTCAAGGGGAAAAAGATCACTTATCACGATAGCTGCTATCTGGGCAGGGCGAATAATATTTATGAAGCTCCCCGCAAGGTACTTGAGGCGCTTGACGCAGAACTCGTAGAAATGAAAAGTTGTCGCAGCAAAGGTTTATGCTGTGGCGCCGGAGGCGCTCAGATGTTTAAGGAAGAGGAAAAAGGTAGCAAACGGGTAAATATTGAAAGAACAGAACAAGCCCTGGAAACCGAGGCCTCCATCATTGCCTCGGCCTGTCCTTTTTGTAATACCATGATGGAAGATGGTGTAAAGGGCAAACATAAGGAAGACCAGGTGGTCGTGATGGATATCGCAGAACTTATTGCAGAATCACTAAATTAGTTAAAAATGGATTTAAATTTTCAAGAGCATATACCCGTCCTTTTTCCTGATCAATCCCGCGTCTGGGTTTATCAGAGTAGCCGGCTTTTTACTTTATCAGAAGCACTGGAAATCGAAAATGATATTGAAGCTTTTTCAGGTGACTGGAACACACATGGTGCCGCCAATAAAGCCTATATTAATCTGTTTTTCGGTCAATTTCTGGTAATCATAGCCGATGAAACCCGTCAGCCGGTCAGCGGCTGTAGTACCGATAGCTCTGTCAGGTTTATAAAAGGACTTGAACAGAAATTTTCTGTGCAGTTTTTTGACCGCCAGGCACTGGCCTTTATCGTTAAAGATAAAGTGCAGATACTTCCCCTTGGTCAGTTAGGTTATGCGCTGGAAAATCACTTCGTAACGCCCGATACGCTTTATTTTAATAACCTGGTTGCTACTAAAAAGGAATTACTGGAAAAATGGCTCATCCCTTTAAAGGATAGTTGGCTGGCCGGGCGCCTGAACCTGGAGGTTAAATAAGACCGATGTATATAAAAATATTAATGCGACACCTGCATCCATTTTTAAGGGAATTAGGGTGTCGCTTTTTTGTTTAAAGAATATATGTCCTTTACTCATTTTTCAAACTATCCACTGGATTTGCTATGGCGGCTTTTACCGCCTGTAAGCTTACCGTTATAAGTGCGATCAATAAGGCAAATACACCAGCTAATGCAAAAACCCACCATGAAATACCTATTTTGTAGGAAAAACTCTCCAGCCATTTATGCATTACCCACCAGGCGATAGGTGTCGCTATGAAAATAGAAATCACAACCAGTTTTAAAAAATCTTTACTTATCAATTGTACAATACCTGCTGCAGTGGCACCTAGCACTTTTCTGATGCCGATCTCTTTTCTCTTTACCTGTGCGGTATAAGTAGCTAAGCCAAATAAGCCCAGACAGG
>DATJDF010000123.1:0-5149 GCA_035497555.1 Arachidicoccus sp.
TTCGAAAAAGTCTAAATAATAAAATAATTCAAGGTGGGCTAGGAAAGTTTACTACGTTTATTCACTTTAAACCTATATTTATGGAAAGCGGAGATCTAACCACGCTGACTTCTGTCTTTGAAAAACTTCGTGAACGAAAAATGGATAATGAGTTCACCTGGACTGAAGAGGGATTTACAGCAGGAAAGGGAAAAGCATATGAACCTGAGGCATTGAAAATTGTTCGAACTTATCGGTTTGAAGGCGACTCCAATCCGGACGATTCCTCCATCCTGTATGTTATAGAGGCCGATGACGGCTTAATGGGTTATTGTCTGGATGCCTATGGGGCTATAACGAATCACGGGCCGGAGTTTAACAACTTTATCAGAAGTATTCCGGTTGTTGGTAGAGAAGGACAATTGGAGTTTGAATTATAAAATCGACGGAATAGCTTAGATTGAATAGCTGAGTATTTATTCTTTAACCTTAAATTTATTATTATGTCAGGACTACTCTATATAATCGCGGTTATTTTAATTATTGGATGGGCCTTGGGATTTTTTGTCTACGCAGCGGGCTCATTAATCCATATTCTTCTGGTTCTGGCCATAATAGCTATATTAGTAAGGGTTATCCGGGGCGGACGCTCCGTATAATACTTGATTGGTGGGCTGTAAATGGCCGGATCCCTTATTTTTGGGACTAAATAGTAATTAATAGTAAATCATCAAAGAAATAGAAGGGCCTGTCTCATTTATAGTGAGATAGGCCCTTCGCTTAGAACGCCTTATAACATTATTATTACACATTGATCAGTAGGTTAGCAATAATCGGAAGTAGTATCGACGCACCGATCAATTATATTTACATGTAAGGAGAGTCGGCATGAGCTGCATGTTTTTCCTTTAACTTCATCAACACCAGCGGCGTGATCATCAGTCCGGTCAGTAATGCCAGTTCACTTCTTTTTAAACATTTAACTGCGATGGCAACACAGGTTGTGGTCAATGCAAAACTCAGTAGTAAATTGACGGGCATATTGGTATCCTTGTTTTGTTCCTTTATAATTGCCCTCGGTATAACCTTCGCTGCTGTTTTATTTTCTTTTTTGAACATTTTTGCTGTTTTAATTGAGTGAAATCCAGTTTATTGTTACCAAAGTAAAATCCAAATATTATTCCAAAAATATATTTCCCTTAAAGTTTAGCTTTTACGATCCTCTGGCATTAAGATTGAATTTAATAAATAAATATTTTTTATGAATAACCAGCAGGATATTGCCAATTTCTCAGAGGATGAGAATGAAAGCCCCGCTACGGATAAGTACAGTCAGGAACTTAACAAGATAACGCATAGTGTAAATGATGCTGTTACGAAGCAGGGGCAGGCGGCGACAGGCCAAGACACCTTTAAAAACCCAATTGGACCAGATGATGATTCGGAAGAAGCGTTAGAAGACGAATTAGAAGATGACGCGGATGAAGGATCTGGTGATGTTAGTCAGGAAGAGATGGAGGACCTGGATGAGGCCGCAAGTAGAATGCCGGATGAAGAGGACGAATTTCTCGATGATGCGTCACTCGATGATGATGACTTTGACGGCACTCCTTTAAATGAATCCGATGATCCGCTGGGTGAGGATTTGGATATAACAGATGAGGACGCCGATGCGAATCAATACGATGAAAATCAATAGAATATTATCTAAACAGCTATGCAACAACAGACTGAAGCCATATTACAGTGCCTGATCCGCGAAAATATTCGGCGCAAAGAAAGAAATTTGTCCGCGGAAAAGTGCGTGAACCATCAGGAAGTAAAAACGTTTTTCAAGCACTCTGCTGAGCAAAGCGATGGATTTGTGATGGAACTGGATATTGTTTTGCGTACTTATGGCGGAAGTATAGGTAATGCAGCTGTTGTACACTCAGATGAGGATGCTTATGAATTTGCACCTTGTGACAGTGATCAATCTGTCCTGATCAACTGGTGTAATTGGGAGGATAAGTTATTAAATACCTATCAGGAGATTTTGGATAATTCTAGAATTCTGGATAATCTGCTTTTTGAAAAAATAAGGTCCCAAAAATATGCCCTTAATGAAGGCAAGAATAAAATTATAGCCTTGCAGGCAAAAATGGAGTCATGACGGTTTTGGACAGTGATAGGTTTTGTAAAAATAGATAATGTCTCGTGGGGAAGATTTTTCCCAGTTTGCGAATATTTAGATAGTTAGCGAGATATCGAAATTATTAAACAGCGATTTTACAATTTTTTAAAGTGGTGTATTATTGCGTGCTTTGGTGATTAGATGGCCGTCTGGGTTAGCCACCGAAATGATCTGGGGCAAATCGATTCTAAAATCCACTATAAAAGTTGGTGGGTAAAGCAGGAAGTGAAATTGGGCAGGAAGATTGCGCATAATATGGTTGGTATTTGTCTATCTGATAAATTTTAAATGATTTCGCTATGGCTACCGCTTTAAAGCAGGAACGAGTAAATGATTCCCTTGACCAACCAGCAGGTTTTATGCATTTCTTTAAAAGAGAGATGGAACAGATTTTTGTGCTGGAACTTAAAACCAATGAAATGATTCGGAAATTGGCGGATGGAGCCTTATATGCTCCGCTAAAAAAGGCCATCCAGAATTATATGATAGAATCCAGGCAACATATCAATTGGCTCCGGACCCTGGGGATACGATCTAATCAGATAAGCCACGAAAATAAGGAGATGCCGGCACTGATGATCCGACCTCTCTATAGAGATATTGATGCCATTGGTAAAGATACTAAATTGAAAGAAATAACACTGATTACGGGGATTCAGAAGATTCTTTTTTATCAGATGGCCTTTTATAGGAGTCTTTGCACGGCAGCGACCAAAGTATATAATTTTGAATGGGCAGAGGCTTTTAATGCTATTTTAAAGGAGAAAAGGAGAAATGACACTATTCTTTCGGCTATTGCACTTTCCAGCGTATATAGAGCAGCTATTAATGAATGAGCCGTGTTTTGGGATATAAAGTAATCCGCCACATTGATCTCAGGCAAACAGTTCATCTGAAAAGTGTTATTACGACCTAATTAGAATCAAAATGTTTATTTGATGCAGGAAGAAGAAAAGACGACACATACTAAAGAGAAGACAAATACAGGTAAGAGCGATCGAAAAAGTGCAAAGACAGCTGATAATACAAAGAAACGACATACTTATCCTTTTGGTATCGTCGGCAACTGTTCTTATCTCGCCCATATTAAAACAGATACCAATATTTGCTGGCTTTGTATGCCGAGATTCGACAGTAGTTTCCTGTTTGGCGGATTACTCGATACGGAGAAAGGCGGAGAATTTTCTGTACTTCCTGAAGGAACATTTACGTCGACGCAATATTATATTGAGAATACAAATATCCTGTGTACTGAGATTAACTATGCCGACGGCAGCTACCGTGTAACCGATCTGGCACCCAGGTTTAACTTGTATGATCGTTATTTTAAACCCCTGATGTTGATCCGCAAAATTGAACCCCTGAGTGGAACACCCAGCGTTAAGATTACCTGCAAGCCAGTGACTGAATATGGGAACAGAAAGCTGGATGCCTACCCGGCAAGTAATCATATTGATTTTTTTGGTGCGGGTAACCCCGTGCGGTTGACTACAGATTTCTCGATTAATCACATTCTGGCAGAAGAATTCACCGTATTGAATGATACTAAATATCTTGTACTCACTTACGGGAGCCCGCTGGAAGCACCACTGGCCAGTACTGTGGAAGATTTCCTACATAAAACACAACAGTATTGGGGGCAGTGGGTTAAGAAGACCAGTATTGGTAATATGTACCAGAAACAGGTCATCCGTAGCGCTTTGGTATTGAAAATACATCAATATGAAGATACGGGAGCCATTATAGCTGCCAGCACGACCAGTTTGCCGGAAGCACCGGGTTCGGGTCGCAATTGGGATTACCGGTTCTGTTGGTTGCGCGATGCTTATTACATATTACTTGCGTTCAATAATATTGGTCACTTTGAAGAGATGGAGCGTTATTTTAACTATATCGCGAACATCTCGGTAAAAGAAAAAGGGCGGTTTCAACCTTTATATGGCATCGCTGGTGAAAAGAATTTGAAAGAAAGGATACTCGGACTCTCCGGATATATGAATAATGTCCCCGTCCGGGTGGGTAATGAAGCTGCGACCCACATACAAAATGATATTTACGGCCAGGTCTTATTATCCCTTTTGCCACTATATACAGATGAACGTTTTGTATTTAGGGAAAAATCGGACTCTTCTGCCTGGATCGCCTCACTGCTGAAGAAAATTGAAATGGTGATGGATGAGCCTGATGCAGGCCTTTGGGAATTCAGAAACAAGCGCAATTATCATTGTTATACCTATTTGTTCCACTGGGCGGGTTGCCAGGCGGCCATTAAAATTTCCGAGCGGATAAAGGATCATAAAATCAGAAAATGGGCTGAACGGCTAAAGCAAAAAGCAATTGACCATATTGAATCCTGTTATGATAAAGACAATCTTGTGTACCGCCAGGCGGTGGATTCGTCCTATTTAGATGCGAGTACTTTGCAGCTTATTATGATGCATTACCTGGATCCCGATTCTCAAAAGGCGAAAGATCATCTGAAAGCAGTGGAGGCAAAACTGGCTGCGCCTGGCGGACTTTTTTACAGGTATTTACACAAAGATGATTTTGGCTATCCTGAAACGACTTTTTTGATTACTGCTTTCTGGCATGTAGAAGCACTTGCGGCAGTTGGAAGGGTAGATGAAGCAATAGAAAAATTTGAAAAACTTTTAGGATACGGGAATCACCTGGGGCTATTCAGTGAGGACGTAGATGCGGTCAATGGCAGTCAGTGGGGTAACTTCCCCCAGGCCTATAGTCATGTAGGCCTGATGAATGCAGCCTACCGGATTGCACAGAAGATCAATCTGCCCAATTTCTTTTAGAAAACGTATGGTCGATTATTGGACCTTATTATTGGTTGGAGTTAGTGGCGGCAATGGAACTGCTTTGGATGTTGAACTGAGCTTGCGAAGAAGTGCCAGCACTGCTTGCGGAGAATCGATAAAGTAATGGGCCTCGGACATCCCGCGACCCACCTTGATCGTGATGGCATCCCGAGGCATTGCTTTGAAG
>DATJDF010000124.1:0-3967 GCA_035497555.1 Arachidicoccus sp.
TATCCCAATTATATGCGGGTTGTTCCATAATTGGGGAGGTTTTCCGGATGCCCCTTGTTGCGCTATTTCGATTGAATCCCCGACTTAATGACATTGCAAACTCCCAGAAACCTGTTGAATCTCAGTCAACAATTATTTCTAATTTACGGCTCATCGTTCAAACAAATTCGTCTCCTGATCTACAATTTAATCCGGAGTCATTTCGGATTGCCCCCGTTAAAATAGAAGATAAGCTGGTCATCTTTGATGATTTATTGTATTTCACTGGTAACGAACTGAGCAATTTCGGTGAGGGCAATGAACATCTCAGATTCCTCGCTGTCTTGCCTTTAGCGGTGGGTAAGGAAGTAGAACAATCCCCAATGCCTATTGATAATAGTGGGTCAATCAGCACGGCACAAAATGAGAAAGATGACGACGCAGAAATGAATATGTTGCGAAGCCATCCATTAAGTTGCGGTAACAGTTTGCTGCTGTGTTTAATGGATGAAAAGCCAAGAATGCTGGATGATATCCAAAAGGTATTATTATCAAAGATGGCCAGGCAGCTTTTGTTCTGCTGGGAGTTACAGGCGACGCATATTGAAAAAATCAATCAGTATAAAAAGCTGCGTCATGATCTAAGGACGCCATTAACATCAATTACGATGCTTTCCCAACTGGTTGGATCAATGGAAGGAATGGACAGTGAAATGCAGGAAATGTGTGAGCTCATGCTAAAAGCAGCCCAAAAGATGGATGCACTCATTGCCGGTGCAGCGGATCCTGTATAAAAACTCCATAGAATTAAAGGGCAGTTATATAACAAATATTTCCACTACGTATGGTTAAGCAAATAAATATTTTGCTAAATTGGAAAGAAGCAATTGTTTCTGGAGTATAATTTGTGGCTTTAACTTAAATGTAAGTCTATTTTGGAGTTTGGGTTAAATTTAAATGATGGAAACAGGAAAATCCACAGAAGATAAGAATTTAGCGAGGATAGCACAGCAGAAAAAAAGAGAAACAGCAGTGCGTGAAAGTAGTGACAGGGGGCAAGGTCCATCTGGAAGGAAGCCTTTAAATAATGGCGGCTCTGAAACGGAGGATCCAGACCTTCGCATTAGGTCCAAACTTGAAGCCATTAGGGTAGAAGGGGTAGCGGCCAATTTGATGAATGAGCACGCTATCAAAGCGGTTGATCCGGAAATGGAAAGAAAGATGGCTGATCGGGACCAAAAAACTGCAATAAAGCAAGCTAAAAAAACGACTACTATAAATGCTATAGAGTCTAAACCTAACCAAGCCCAAAAATCCACTTAAGACGTTTTTCCAACTACTGCTGACCTGTCTGGTAAAAGCCGCCCACAAATAACTGGCAATTGACAAATAGACTATTATTTAGAAATTACAGGATTTGAAGCTAATCCTAAGAAGGTGGAAATATTTCGTCGGGCGGTTAGTCTGGGTTGTCTGACTCAGATTCGGGCGATGATGAGAAAATATAAATAAATTTTTGACTGTCAGATTCTGTCCTGGCAGATATAGATATTCGATTGGATAATTTCGTAAGCATTTTTTTTGATCAATTTAGAAAGGGCAAAAAATGAAATTATGATATAATTTTCGTTATAAAATTGATGAAAATATTGCTGATTAAACCTTTTCGATTTAACATATAGGGATAACGATTAATCTTGCCACCATATTCACTTTTTACTTCTTAAGTTTTTGGGGTACTCGTTACACAATCTGTTTCCTAAAGGTAGCAATTCCTGCATATAGCAATGAGTGTTTTCTGGTTGCCGCATAGCTAACCTGTTGATTATAAATATTATTTTGATAGCATTATTTTTTCGGAACGACTTTGGCAATACACAAGAATATATTGGTTGACTGACTCAATTTTTAAAGAGTAAGCAATTGCAAACCGGTCGGGATACCTAATTTGGCGAATTGATTATCATCCGTCGTTGGTTTCAAAATGCCGGACCTTATAAAACCTAAAGTGATGAAAAACAAAACTTGAAAAAACGCCGGTCGGTGATTTCTTATCAAATCAGCAGAATCATATATTGAACTACATTATTAGGCGCCTTTATATATTTGGAATACTGCATTAAATGAATTAAATTAAAAATTATGGTAACGAATGAAGAGGCAGTTGATTTACTCAATGATCTTATCCAAGTAAACGAAGATCGAAAACTAGGTTACCAGAAGGCCCGGGAAAATCTTGACGATTTGACCCTAAAAACCCTATTTGATCAATATTCGAAGCAAAGTGGACGCTATATTGTTGATTTAGGATTGGCGGTAGAAAGTTTTGGCGGTGTACCTATAGAAAAGACAACCATTGGTGGCGATGTTCATCGCGCATGGATGGATGTAAAGGATGTACTCAGTACTAATATACGTAAAACCGTTCTTGAAAGTTGTGAAGGAGGCGAAGACGCGGCACTGAGAACCTATAAAAAAGTGGTTGAATCGGGAAAAGAGATCGAAAGGGATATCCTAAATACGATCACCCTCCAGCGCCGTGATATCCAGAAGGCACATGATCATATAAAAGATTTACGGGATTCGGCGTGATAACGGGGAGCAATTCCCGAAGCAAGTAGAAAGAATACTATTTCTTAACCAGATTAAAAAAGTTGAACGATGGACAGAAATACAAAATTGATAACGCAGATTAATAAATTAGTGCAACTGAATATAGATAGAGCTTTAGGATACGAAAAGGCATACAGCTTGGTAGAGTCAAAGAGACTGAAAGGTCTTTTTGAAGCGTGTATTTCCCAAAGTGAAACTTATAGTCAAAAATTGAAATCTACGATGATCTTTCATGGCGTGGAAATGCAATGTAAACCTTCTCTTCTGGGCTTGGGTTTCAGAGGGTGGATGCACTTAAAAGCTTCTTCCAGTAGGCATAAACAGATTTCTGTGTTGAAAAGTTGCCTGGATGCGGAGCGCATGCTAACAGTTAACTATGACCTGATTTGTGAAAATCGTTCGCTACAGTATTATTATCCATTATTGAAGTTTACATTTATGAAGCAGCAGTTTGCCTTGAAGCAGACGCGTGAGCATCTTGAAGCTGCATTGGATATGGAACGTTCTGCTCAGGAAATATTGACGCCGGTTCAGATTGAAAGAGATCCCGTCATTACTGGCTCGGAATCGCAGGCCATTGTGTAGAGTTAAAATCTGCTGGTACGAGGCTAGCGCCTGTGGCGGGATGCATTAATAATTAACAAACAACAACCAATCATTTATAATCAACGGGTATAATAATCAGGTTATCCGCTTTTAGTTACCGCCTCCTTGCTTTTGAGCAGAAGGCGGTAATCATTTGTATAAAGCATTGCCGATTATTAAAAGGCAATGCCCCCTGGTCTTAGTAGTTTTATTGATAAGTTTAGAGTCGCTGATCAGATAATTTTTCGATGATGAGCATGCAAATGTGCTCCGCAACCTGATCCATAACCTCGATTTCATCTCCCTGGAAAACAGCTTTATTCTCGAGGTAGTCACCCTCTATCAATAAGCAGGTAAAAATAGTGCCCACTGGTTTTTCTGCTGATTCACTGCCTCCTGGCTTAATCAGCCCTGTAACGCCAATGTAACAGTCAGCGTCTATTAAAGCCTTAAGGCCATTGGTAATGGCTTTTGTTACAGGAATGGATTCTGCGCTATAGATATCAATCAATCCCCTTGGTACACCCAGAAGATCTGTTTTTATTGCCATGTCATAGCAGACGATGCCGCCCTTTAAAATGGTGCCGGAATCTTCCGTGAGGGCAAATGCGGCCATTAAGGCGCCGGCCGTAGCGCTTTCCGCAAAGGCAATTGTTTTCTTTCTGGCTGCGAGCAGCCGGCTACAAGCTTCTACGGGTTCCTGAAACATCTGTGTCATATGTATTAATTTCAATAATTATCTTTTTTTAACCTGCGTTTAGGTACATATTATGATATCTGCTTATTCACT
>DATJDF010000125.1:0-2409 GCA_035497555.1 Arachidicoccus sp.
CTTCAGGGAATTTTCCCAATGACCTGGTGCCTACCCTGAACGCAGGAACGGCCAGTTCCGGTGGCTCCTCTGCTTCGGAGTGGTCCATGCTTTCTTATCTGGCGCGTGTCAACTATAATTACAAACAGAAATACCTGCTAACCGCTACCCTGAGAAGGGATGGTAGTTCCAGGTTCGGCCAGGATACGAAATGGGGCTATTTTCCGTCAATATCAGCAGGTTGGTTGCTCTCCAGCGAGGAATTCATGAACGCCGCTGGCTGGATCAATCTTTTAAAACTACGTGCAAGCTATGGTGTTGCCGGTAATAATCAGATTCCTAACTACGGTCCGGTTAGTTTACTCACTACTTCAAATTATGTGAGTGGCGACCAGTTAGCCAGTGGACTGGCAGTAGATAATCTCGCCAACCCCGAATTGCAATGGGAAAAGACCAACCAGTTTAATGTGGGTATCGATGCCGGCCTCTGGGGTAACCGGGTAAATATCACCGCGGAGTTTTACCGCTCTATCACTCAACACCTCCTGTTGAATGTGCCTGTACCGGATATTACCGGTTTTGCGACTCAACTTTCTAATATAGGTAAAGTCCGTAATACGGGTGCAGAGCTGAGCATTCAGTCGAAAAACCTGACAGGTGATTTTAGCTGGAGTACCAACTTAAATCTATCCTTCAACCGGAATAAAGCATTACAGCTCGGTCCGGGTAATACGCCCTTGATTTTTACAGATTATGTGGTCACGGTGAAAACAGAAGTTGGCCAGCCTATTTCTAATTTCTACGGATACGAGTTTAATGGTATTTATAATGACCAGGCTGCCATTGATGCATCTCCACATGTAGAAGGAACAAGACCGGGCGAACCCATTGTACGAGATGTCAACGGTGACGGGAAAATTGACGCGGATGACCGTACGACTTTAGGAAATGCACAGCCCGATTTTACCGGTGGCTTAATCAATACATTCGGGTATAAGGGAGTTGAATTGTCTTTTATGCTACAGGGTAATTTTGGTGGACAGATTGTTAACCAGCTCACCAGATATATGGGCATCTGGAATGGGGGGCGCAACGCATTTGCGGGAGCCGCCAATTACTGGCGTTCTGCCGAAGCGCCCGGTGATGGCGTTCATTTCCGGCCCTCCATTAACCCGACATCCATGGAACAGAGTTTCTCCAATTATTGGGTGGAAGATGGGACCTATGTCAGGATCAAGAACATCATGCTGGCCTACCGTCTGCCCGAGCGCTGGTTAAGAAAAGGGCCGTTTAAATCCCTCAGGCTTTACGTAAATGCAGAAAATGTTTATCTGTTTAGTGATTATAAGAATTTTGATCCGGAAAACACCACCTACCGCCCCAATGAACCCGGACAGTCGGGTAATGAAGGTATTCCTTCTGGTGCTTTTGTAGGGGTGGATTACGGTTCTTATCCGATTCCACGCACCATCACATTCGGCGTAAATGCCGCATTCTAACCTTAAAATTTATAAAGATGAATAAAGATATCATAAATACAAATGCACAAGCCTCCCGATACCGCGGATCGGGATGGAAATACAACCAGGTTATGTATGCCTGTCTACTCATGGGTGGACTGCTGCTATTTCTCACTGGATGCAAAAAATCCTTTCTTGATCTCTCGCCTATCTCTAATGCAAATTCAGATGATTTTTATAAGACGGAGGCAGACTTTGAAGTAGCTGAGAATGCGGCATACGCTACCTTATATACTATTTATGCACCTGAAGAAGCCGTTTCTTATTCAGAAATGATGTCTGATGATGCGACTATGTATAGTGTTGCAGGTAACCAGGCGGATAAATGGGCCATCCGGGATTTTAAAATCAGTCCTGATAATACAATGATCTATCAATACTGGCAAGATTATTATAAGTCGTTTTATCAAATTAATATTGTTCTTGAAAAACTAGAGGGTGCTGGCCTGGATCCAGCTTTTACGGACAGAGCAAAAGGGGAGATGCTTTTTTTACGCGGACTATATTATTTTCATTTAGTACAGTTGTTTGGCGCAGTTCCCCTTGTAACAAAACCGATTACAGTAGCGGAGAGTTACCAGATTCTGCGATCTTCTGAGCCAGACGTCTACCAGCAGATTATAACGGATCTTAAATGGGCGGCAGATCATCTGCCTCCAGCAGATAAAGTAGAAATAGTAGGCCGCGCTTCAAAAGGTGCCGCCCAGATGCTCTTAGGCAAGGTCTATCTTACGATGGGAGACAAGCCGTCGGCCCTGCAACAGTTAGAAGCCGTTTATCAAAGTCATCAGTATCAGTTATTACCGAAATTTACGGACCTATTTGGTCCCAATAAGAAAAATACAAAGGAATCGATTTTTGAAATCCAGTATTTAGGTGGATCTGCAAGTGCACCGTATAGCCAGTACTG
>DATJDF010000126.1:0-3453 GCA_035497555.1 Arachidicoccus sp.
CCGGAGGGGGCGACTCTGCTCTGGACTGGACAATATATTTAGCGAATATCTCAAAAAGAGTCACTTTAGTACACAGAGGTGAAACTTTCCGTGGTGCTCCTGATTCAGCAGAAAAAGTTTTCAACCTGGCTAAAGACGGCAAAATTGATCTCATATTAAAAGCCAATCTGAAAAAAATAGACGGTAATGGTTCACTTAAAGCCGTATTTTATGAAGATGCCAATAAAGTCGAGCAATCTATTAAAGCAGATTACCTAATACCGTTGTTTGGATTAAGCCCCAAACTTGGTCCTATTGCTGACTGGGGCCTGGGTATTGAAAAAGCGCAAATTAAGGTAGATACAACGGACTATTCTACCAACATCGCCGGTATTTATGCCATTGGAGATATTAATACCTATCCTGGTAAACTCAAATTAATCCTTTGCGGATTTCACGAAGGTGCTATTATGATGCAAAGTGCTTTTAAACATGTATTCCCTGACAAGCATCTTAGTTTCAAATATACCACGGTCAATGGCGTTCATGAATTCTAAATCCTGTCGCTATTAATATTATTTGATCCTGAATTTACTTAAAATAGAAAATCCGCTATAATCTAATCGTTACAGCGGATTTTTACATTTCGGAAGTGGTTGACAAACTTTTGCTGTAAATAGTATAATTATTACTTTTGCAGTCTTGCTTGGATAAGTTGGGATTTATTGCATATGGAAACAAAATATCAAAAAGATGCCAGTTTATTCCTTATTATTATTTTATTTACAGAAATGGGCATTCCATGTAGGTGGGTTTGTTTCTAAATTAAATTAAAAATTTCTACCGCTTATTATTGATGGTATTTATGATTCGAATTGACCTCCTATTATTATCAAATCAGGGCAATAAATCCGCATTTAGGTAACCGGATTTTACGCATAGCGCATTTTATTTAACCTTTATAGTAAAACCCGTATGTTTAGGGGATGATCGATTGCTGAATTATGTTATGTTCCATAAGTTTGTCTCCCTGTTAATCTGAAAATTATTCATGTACATGGAAAACAAATATAATAACGAAAAAGAAGACTTAATGAAAGACGGTGTAAAGGTGGCAGAATCGCCTCATATTTACAATAACCAACCTGTCCCTTCAAAGTTCACAGACCCATTAACTGATTTTGGATTTAAAAAAAAGCTTTTTGGAGGTGAGCAGGCATAAAGAAATTCTTATTGACTTTTTGAATGATATATTAAAAGGACAGAAAATTATAATGGACTTACGGATCACAAATAAAGAAGTTCTGGGAAAGCAGATTGATAACAGATCTGTCCTAATCGATGTAGCTTGTGAAGGAGAAAACGGAGAAACCTTTATCGTAGAGGTGCAGCGTGCGTCACAAAAATTCTTCAATGATAGAGCGCTGTATTATTGTGCCAATATTATCACAACCAACGCTCCAAAGGGGAAATATAATGGCGTTGAGTGGGATTATGAACAGAAAGAAATCTACTTTGTTGGTATTTTGGATTTCCTGCTTTCGAATGCTCCCAAGCAACAGTATTTTCACCGTGTCAATCTAGAATACGAAGGAACTCATTTGAAATTTTCAAAAAAATTTCAAATGAGTTTTCTGGAAGTGCCAAAGTTTTCAAAAGAAGATAATATAATATCTGGGATTGATCAGTGGATGTACATTTTTAAGAATCTAAAAAACCTTAAAGAAGTACCCAGGTTTTTACGAATACCAAAGTTCAAGAAATTATTTGCAGCATCTAACTATTTATGACAGAAGCAGAAATTCAGATTTACGAAGCGGAATTTGGAAAGATGTGGGATGACCATGCCACTCTAATATCAGCAGTTGAAGAGGGTAGAGAAGTGGGTAAAATAGAGGGTAAAGTAGAGGGTAAAATAGAGGAAAGGGAAGCGATCGCCAAAACCTTGCTTAGAATGGGTAAACAAACAATTGCAGAAATTGCAACTATATGCAAGGTGAGTGAGGAAGAAGTTTTAAAATTGAAGCAGGAATTGGTCTAAACAGTCAGGAAGCACCCAAGGATATATGATTCTCTATAATATATTAGTTAATTAGATGATATTTAGGTTAATATCACATACTTTGGGAGCGGCCGCCAAGTTTAACATCGATTCAAGATGAATCAGTTATCGCTTTAGCGTAAAGCTTCAGGCAACTTGTATGTGGTGGATAATTCTGGATTAACCATAGATTTAGGAGGATCCAATTTTTATCTAAGCCTTATTGGATGAACGGATTATCAATGGAACCAATTATCTTTGCCGTACGATGGTAAAATTTACAGTAGAAGACCGGGATGGGAGCAAAAAGGAATTAGAAGCACCCGAAGATATGGGGCTAAGTCTGATGGAGACTTTAAAGGCTTTTGAATACGATATCATGGCTACTTGTGGTGGGATGGCCTTATGTGCCACCTGCCATGTTAAATTTTCCCGGGGTCAGGAAGCGCTACCGGAAATGAATGATGCTGAACTGGATATGCTCGATACACTGCCCGACGCTGATTCCTCCAGCCGGCTGGCATGCCAGCTTCGGTTGGATGAACGATTGGAAGGTGCTACCTTTAAGATCTGTGGTGAACTGGAATAGCGCGATTTATCATTGTGAAATAAAGCCTGAACTTTCAAAAAAAACGGCACCTGAAAAAACTAAATATCATATTAAAGGAACTCGGTAGGTTCATGGTCATGTTAAAGAATATGTTCGGCAAACCAGACAATCTCCGGATGTTCCGCAAGCAATTCTTCGACCAGTGCAAATTTATTGGCCTTGAAGCGTTGCCCGTTGTCTGCATTATATCTGTTTTTTTGGGTATGGTGATGACTTTGCAGGTCGCCTATATGCTAACCAATCCCATTGTACCGCGATCCGTTATCGCAACCGTGGTAAGAGACTCTATGTTACTGGAAATTGCTCCAACGGGCGTCTGCTGTATTCTTGCAGGGGTAGTAGGGTTTAAGATTACTTCCGAAGTGGGATATATGCGTTTATATGAGCAGCTAGACGCGATGGAAATCATGGGCGTACAAACCCTTAATTACATGCTGCTGCCTCGTATATTAGCCGCAATGCTGACCATTCCCTGCCTGATTATATTTTCACTTACCCTGAGTATGTTTGGGGGCTACTTAGTTGCCGTTTTCTCCTCCAATATTCCTATTTCCTATTACCTGACAGGACTCACCTCAGAATTTAATCCGTATGAAGTGGTTGTTGCCGGTGTGAAAACAATTACTTATGCATTTGTCATTTCAAGTGTTGCCTTTTATTTGGGCTATTTTTTCAGGGGTGGCACGATGGAGCTTAGCCGTACGTCCACCCGGTCTGTTACAACCAATTGTGTCATCATCCTCACTTTAGATTACCTGATAACCAGCACAATGCTGTAATTTTAAAGTGAATTCAGATTACTCAGTGCGCCAAAATCAGTAAT